>NZ_CAGKLC010000127.1 GCF_903469665.1 Flavobacterium sp. UGB4466
GATCTGTTTAATTATGTGTTGAAATTAAATTTTTATATAATTTATTTGGAATATAAAGATTTAAAACTATATTTGTGCAATCGATTACATTTATTTAATTTTGTTGCATTTAATTCATAGGTATTGTAATTTTTATATCGTGTTTGAACAGCAGATTAAATGAGCCGGAAAACTATCAACTTTATAATAAACCATTACCATGAACCAAACAGATGCAGTTATTATGACCCAATCCAAAAAATCTACAGGAAGTTATCGTTGGAGTATATGTGGATTGCTTTTTTTTGCAACCACTATCAACTATTTAGACAGACAGGTACTTTCTTTAACGTGGAGCGATTTTATCGCACCTGAGTTTCATTGGACTAATAATGACTACGGAAATATAACCGCCTTGTTTTCTATTTTTTACGCAGTTTCATTACTGTTTGCCGGTAGATTTGTAGATTGGATGGATACTAAACGAGGATTTCTGTGGGCCATTGGTATCTGGTCTTTTGGGGCTTGTCTTCACGCTTTTTGTGGCATTGCCACAGCCGGAATCATTACTGGGAACTGGTTTGTAGGTTTCGAGGGCGCCAAGGAGGCAATTCACCTTGTGAAAGACACCGGATTGGTCATTAATGTAAGTGTAACGCTGTTCATCTTTGCCCGTTTTGTTTTAGCGGTGGGTGAAGCAGGAAATTTTCCGGCAGCGATTAAAACGACGGCTGAATATTTTCCTAAAAAAGACAGAGCATTTTCTACCAGTATTTTCAATGCCGGCGCTACTGTTGGTGCTTTGGCAGCTCCTATATCTATTCCGTTTATCGCAGAATCTTTCGGATGGGAAATGGCCTTTATCATCATTGGTGCTTTAGGTTTTGTCTGGATGGGATTTTGGATTTTCATGTATGATAAGCCTGAAAAACACCCAAAAGTAAGTGCTTCAGAATTAGAGTATATACAACAAGATGATATTATAGACAGCAAACTTAAAGGCTATGTGCCGGAAACCAAAGACAAAGTTTCTTTTGTCGATTGTTTTAAATACAAACAAACCTGGGCATTTGCTTTTGGGAAGTTTATGACCGATGGGGTATGGTGGTTTTTCTTATTCTGGACTCCGGCTTACCTAAGTTCGGTTTACGGTATGGATTCTACTGAGGCGGCTCTTCCTTTATTCGTTTTATATATGATAACCCTGCTGTCAATTATAGGAGGCTGGCTGCCAACCTATTTTGTTGAGAAGAAAGGAATGAACCCCTATGAAGGCAGAATGAGAGCAATGCTAATTTTTGCATTTTTCCCCTTGTTGGCCTTGATTGCACAGCCTTTAGGATACATCAGTTATTGGATTCCCGTTATTATTATTGGTATCGCAGGTGCAGCTCATCAATCATGGTCGGCTAATATTTTTACGACTGTAGGGGATATGTTTCCTAAAAAAGCAATTGCAACGATCACTGGTATTGGAGGTTTGGCCGGAGGCATTGGTTCTACTTTTATCAATAAAGGTTCTGGGATGCTGTTTGATTATGCCAAAGAAAGCAATATGTCATTTATGGGTTTTCACGGAATTGAAGCCGGATATTTTATCATTTTCTCTATTTGCGCTATTTGTTACCTGACAGGCTGGTCTGTAATGAAAATGTTAGTACCTAAATACAGTCCGATTACCAATCTTTAAGGATTACAGATAAAGAAACAATTATAAAAAAAGAATAAATTTTACAATCAATTATGGTTTTTAAGGATAAAAATCTAATTTTGTGCAATCGATTACATTAATTTAAAATTATGACAAAATATAGTTCAAGATACGCGTCAAGCCCGGAAGCTGTAAAAAAATATGACACTCAGGAATTGAGAAACGAATTCTTAATTGACGATTTAATGCAGGAAGATGAGATTGTGTTAACCTATTCTCATTATGACAGATATATAGCAGGATCGGCAGTTCCGTTGAAAGATCTTACTTTGGAAAGTATTGATCCGTTGAAAGCAGGTTACTTTCTGGAAAGAAGAGAAATGGGAATTATCAATGTAGGTGGCAAAGGGACTGTGATTGTTGAAGGAGTTTCTTTCGAATTAGCGTTTAAAGATGCTTTGTACATCGGAAGCGGTAATCAGGAAGTGATCTTTAAAAGTGATGATCCTAAAAATCCTGCAAAATATTATATCAATTCTGCTCCGGCACACAGCACATATCCAACCGTAAAAGTGAGTTTGGCAGAAGCAAACAAGCTGGAATTGGGAACTATGGAGACAGCTAATCACCGTACCGTAAATCAAATGATTATAGGAGGTGTTGTAACCACTTGTCAATTACAGATGGGAATGACGGAATTAAGACCCGGAAGTGTCTGGAACACCATGCCGGCACACGTACACGATCGCAGAATGGAAGTTTATTTTTATTTGGATATTCCCGAAAATCAGGCCGTTTGTCATTTTATGGGACAGCCTCAGGAAACGAGACACATTTGGATGAACAATCATCAGGCGGTTATTTCACCACCATGGTCGATTCATTCAGGATCCGGAACCAGTAATTATACTTTTATCTGGGGAATGGCGGGTGAGAATTTGGATTACGGAGATATGGATGTGTGTAAAATCACTGATTTAAGATAAAAAATATGGCAAACTCATTATTTGATATAAACGGAAAAGTTGCTCTGATTACAGGAAGTACACACGGACTGGGAATGGCAATGGCAAAAGGATTAGGAGAGGCGGGTGCGACAATTGTGGTAAACGGAAATTCTTCTCAACAAAAAATTGATGATGCCGTAGCGGAACTTCAAAAAGAAGGGATTCATGCAGTGGGGTATAAGTTTAATGTAACGGACGAGATGGAAGTTATCGCTGCAGTTCGGAAAATTGAAAATGAAGTGGGGCCAATTGATATTCTGATTAACAATGCAGGGATTATTAAAAGAATTCCGCTGATTGAAATGGAGATAGCCGATTTTAAAGAGGTTATTGATATTGATTTGGTGAGTCCGTTTATTGTATCAAAGCATGTGGTGAGAGGGATGATTGAAAGAAGGCAGGGAAAAATAATCAACATTTGTTCGATGATGAGCGAGTTGGGCCGTAGTACAGTAGGAGCTTATGCTGCTGCGAAAGGCGGTTTGAAAATGCTGACCAAAAATATGGCTACCGAATGGGCCAAACATAATGTTCAGATTAACGGAATTGGTCCGGGGTATTTTGCTACCGAACAGACCAAACCTATTAGAGTGGACGGGCATCCTTTTAATGATTTTATCATCAGTAGAACACCGGCTGCAAAATGGGGAGAAGCAAGTGATCTGGCTGGAGCGGCTATATTTTTATCTTCAAAAGCCAGCGATTTTGTGAACGGTCACATTTTGTATGTCGATGGTGGAATTTTAGCAACAATCGGAAAGCCATCAAACGAATAATTATTTCAATTACATTAAAAAAATCATGAGTTCAAATACCTTCATAAACGATAATTTTTTACTTGAAAATAAATTTGCAGAAGAGCTGTATCATAATTATTCCAAAAATCAGCCCATCATCGATTATCACAATCATTTGAATCCTCAGTTTATTGCTGAAGATAAAATTTTTGAAAACATTACGCAGGTGTGGATCAATGGAGATCACTACAAATGGCGTGCGATGCGTACCTTAGGGATCAACGAGCAGTTTGTGACTGGAAACGCTCCTGACAAAGATAAGTTCTTAAACTGGGCCAAAACGGTTCCATATACTATGCGTAATCCTTTGTACCATTGGACGCACTTAGAGTTGGCGCGTTATTTTGATATTTATGATTTGCTGAATGAAAAATCGGCAGAGAAAATATACCAGGAAGCAACCGAGAAAATTAATTCTCCGGCTTACAGCACGCAAAATCTGCTTAAAAAAGTAAATGCTGAATTGGTTTGCACGACCGAAGATCCGATTGACAGTCTTGAGTTTCATCAAAAATTGACAAAGAATCCAATTGGAACTAAAATGAGTACAGCCTTCAGACCTGATAAAGCGATCTTAATTTCCAATGATGGTTATAATGCCTATTTGGACAAATTAGGAGAGGTGTCCGGAGTTGCGATTCATACCTATACTGATTTGTGCAGTGTATTGCGAAACCGAATTGAGTTCTTTAATCAAAACGGCTGTAAACTTAGTGATCATGGTTTAGACCAGATTTACTTCGAGGAATTTACAGAGAATGAAATTAATAGCATCTTCAAAAAGAAAAGAGAAAACAGAATTTTAACTCCCGAAGAAGTTTTGAAGTTTCAAAGTGCTGTATTGTTATTCTTGTCCGAAACGTATCATGAGTTTGGATGGGTGCAGCAATTTCACCTTGGTGCTTTGCGAAACAATAATGCTCGCATGCACCGAATTTTAGGACCTGACACGGGTTGGGATTCTATTGGTGATTATCCGCAGGCACAAAAACTATCCGGCTTTTTAAATGCCCTGGACAGTAAAGATAAATTGACGAAAACGATTATTTATAATCTAAATCCGGCCGATAACGAAGTGATGGCAACCATGATTGGAAATTTTAATGACGGAAGTGTCAGAGGGAAAGTTCAGTTTGGATCGGGATGGTGGTTTTTAGATCAGAAAGACGGAATGACAAAACAATTAAATGCTCTTTCAAACATGGGTTTAATCAGCTGTTTTGTGGGGATGCTGACAGACTCGAGAAGCTTTTTGTCTTTCCCAAGACATGAGTATTTCAGACGTATTTTATGTAATCTTTTAGGAGATGAAATCAAACGTGGAGAGCTTCCAAATGATATGGAATGGATAGGGAAATTGGTTTCGGATATTTCCTATCATAATGCAAAAGAGTATTTTAAATTTTAAGAGAGAAGTTGGATGTTAGATGCCAGTCTCAGTTTTCAGTCTCAGTCTCAGTCTGGGACTGAAAGCTGGGACTGAGAACTGAGACTGAGAACTGAGACTGAGAACTGAGACTGAAAACTGAGACTGAGAATTTCTAACAATAAGTCTTAAAATTCATTTAACCATTTTAATCTGTGGCAAAAAAAATTAACTTGAATAAAGTAGTTGCATTCGGGGAAATTATGTTGCGTCTTTCGACAGAGAGACACTTGCGATTTTCGCAGGCAAAAGCATTTGGAGCGTCTTATGGAGGCGGTGAATTTAATGTTTGCGTGTCTTTGGCTAATTATGGTTTGAATGCCGAATTTGTAACTAGATTACCCGAGAATGAAATTGGTGCTTCGGCAGTAAAAGAAATGCGAAAAATGAATGTAGCGTCCGGAAATGTAGTTTACGGAGGAGAGCGTTTAGGGATCTATTTTCTGGAAACCGGTGCCGGAACACGAGGCAGTAATGTGGTTTATGATCGTGCACACAGTTCGATGGCAACTATCGAAAAAGGAATGATTGACTGGGAGAAAGTGCTTGAGGGAGCCAATTGGTTTCACTGGAGCGGGATCACACCGGCAATCTCCCAAAGTGCCGCTGAAGCCTGTTTAGAAGCAGTTAAAGCAGCTCATAAACTGGGAATTACAATTTCCTGCGATTTGAATTACCGATCAAAATTATGGCAATACGGAAAAATACCAAGTGAAGTAATGCCGGAGCTGCTGCAATACAGCAATGTTATTTTAGGAGATATTGATACCGCCTATTTTATGCTGGGAATTCCGAAAGTCAATCCGAATTATCAGGATGAGAAATCGCTTCCGGTTTTGTACAGCAAATTGTTTGATTTGATTCCGGGTTTAAAAATAGCAGCAACAACCCTTAGATATTCCGTAAGTGCATCACATCAAAGAATAGGAGGGGTTTTATTTGACGGTAAAGCCATTTATCAGGCAGCCGTAAAAGAAGTGACTCCTGTTGTAGATCGTGTTGGAAGTGGAGATGCTTTCATGGGAGGTTTAATTTACGGATTACAGAAATATCAAAACAACAATCAAAGAGCTTTAGATTTTGCTGTGGCTGCTTGTTGTTTAAAACATACCATTGCCGGAGATTATAATCTGGTAACCTTAAAAGAAGTTGAAAATATGATAGATGGTGATGCTACCGGATTAGTATCTAGATAATTGATTTAAATATGGCAAAATATTCGAGAATTGAAGTGGCATTAACGATGAAAGAGAACGGAATGGTTCCGTTATTTTTTCATTCAGATATAGAAATAAGTAAAAAAGTGCTAAAAGCCTGCTATGATGGTGGCGCAAGATTAATGGAGTTTACCAGCAGAGGAGATTTTGCTCATGAAGTTTTCGGAGCATTAAATAAATATGCTTTGGCAGAATTACCGGGAATGATGCTTGGTGTTGGTTCTATTACTGATGCGGCTTCAGCATCCTTGTACATGAGCTTGGGAGCGAATTTTATTGTGACTCCGGTTTTTAGAGAAGACATTGCAATTGCTTGTAATCGACGAAAAGTACTTTGGTCTCCGGGCTGCGGAACACTTACCGAAATCGCAAGAGCCGAAGAATTAGGCTGTGAAATTGTAAAATTGTTTCCGGGTGATATTTACGGACCTGAATTTATCAAAGCTATAAAAGGTCCATGTCCGTGGACGAATATTATGCCAACAGGTGGAGTTTTGCCAACAGTTGATAGTCTGACTTCGTGGTTTAGTGCGGGAGCAACCTGCGTGGGAATTGGATCACAGTTAATTTCAAAAGAGATATTAGAGCAACAGGATTATGACGGATTAAAAACAAAAGTTAGTCAGGTTCTGGATATTATAAAAAGTATTAAAAATAAATAAGGGTAATCATATAGGTCCTTATTTAACATGCGTTTTTTTTTAGATTTTAGAAATTGTAATTGAGCATTACGCTTGATAAATGAATCTTGTGAGTCCTCACAGCAAGATTTGTTTTCCTCACACAAGTGTAATGTTTCTTTTACAGTGAGAGGAAATAATCAGAGATAAATAAGGTATTAAACGTGATTATTTATAACACTTTAAGAGAAAAAGTAATGGAAAAATTAAACAGAGTGAGCTCAGGGCTTTCAGAAAAACTTCCTATAAAAATAGTTCAATTTGGAGAAGGTAACTTTTTAAGAGCCTTTGTAGAATATGCTTTTCAAAAATTAAATCAGGAAGCTGGTTTTAATGCAGGAATTGCCGTAGTACAGCCTATAGACAGAGGTTTGGTGAACATGATTAATGCTCAGGACGGATTGTATACCTTATTCATGAAAGGAGTTAAAAAAGGAGAAGAGATTCAGGAAAAAGAATTGATTTCCAATATCGTAAAAGCAATTGATCCTTATGCATCTTTTCAGGAGTATCTGGCTTTGGCCAGGGAAGAAGAATTGGCTTTTATCATTTCAAATACAACCGAAGCAGGTATAGAATACATCGAATCCGATCAGTTGAGTATGCAGCCTCCGGTTTCCTTTCCGGCTAAATTAACGGTGCTTTTATATGAGAGATTCAAGCATTTTAAAGGAGCGGCAGATAAAGCATTAACGATTATTCCTTGCGAATTAATCAATTACAATTCAGATACTTTAAAAGAAATTATTTTAAAATATTGTGCTGATTGGAAATTAGAAAATGAAGTTGTTTTCTGGTTGACAACTAGTTGTTCTTTTCATAATACATTAGTAGACAGAATTGTACCGGGCTATCCGAAAGACCAGATTGAAGAGTACAACAGTCAGTTGGATTATAAAGACGATTTAATTGTAAGTGCCGAAAGTTTCTTTTTGTGGGTAATTGAAGGAGATGATAAACTGAAAGCAAAACTTCCGTTTGAAAAAACAGCGCTGGATGTAAAAATCGTAGCCGACATGCAGCCGTATCGTACGCGTAAAGTGAGAATTCTTAATGGAGCACATACTGCTATGGTTCCTTTCTCAATGCTTTATGGCAACGAGACTGTAAAAGAAACCGTTGACAATGCTTTTACCGGTGATTTTGTAAATAAAGCTGTTTTTGAAGAGATCAATGAAACGCTGAACATGGATAAAGCAGAATTGGCGAGTTTCTCTGAAGAAATTCTGGACCGTTTTAGAAACCCGTTTATCAAGCATTTACTGTCTTCAATTGCATTAAACTCGATTTCAAAATTTAAAGTGCGCGTATTACCTAGTTTAACAGGATATGTAGATATTCATCAAAAACTTCCGGTTCATTTAACGTTTGCTTTTGCTGCTTTGATCCGTTTTTACAAAGGAAGCTGGAAGGGAGAGGTTTTGCCAATTAATGATAGTGAGGATATTGTTTCTTTTTTTGAAAGTCTTTGGAAATCGGATGATTATGAAAAAATTGCACGATTGACTTTGCAGAATAAAAGCTTTTGGGACGAAGATTTAACACTGGTGCCGGGATTAACAAAAGCAATTACAGTCGCATTGGAAGAAATTGATGCAAACGGAATTGAAAATGGTTTTACCAATTTTCAAAAACAAATAAATAATATAACTCAGAAAGTTTAGTTATGGCAACGCAAAAAAAATTAATAAAAGTTCATCCTACAGATAATGTAGCAGTAGCTTTGGTAAATCTTTCAGCAGGTGAGGTGATTGATTTTGAAGGTTCGGCTGTTACTGTTGAGAGTGATGTGAAGATGAAGCATAAAATCGCGATGGTTCCCTTTAATACAGGAGACAGGATTATTATGTATGGAGTTCTGGTAGGAAAGGCGAGTGCTAAAATTGAAAAAGGAGGTTTGCTTTCTACGGCTAACGTAAAACACGAAAGTGATAAAGTAACCGGAAAAACAGAAACGATTGGCTGGACGGCTCCCAATATTGAGAAGTGGAAAGACAGAACTTTCATGGGCTATCACAGAGAAGACGGACAAGTTGGAACCGAGAATGTATGGCTGTTTTTTCCGTTAGTATTTTGCGAAAACAGAAACATCGAAATTCTAAAAGATATTTTCGAAAAAGAATTAATGAAGCCCAAAGAGAACGATTATCAATTGTTACTTCGTTCTTTGGTTAAATCAGAAACCGGTGGAGCCGGAAATGAAGCCGCTTCAAACGATGCTAATTTATTCAATAACATTGAAGTAAAATTCATCACACATCAGGGTGGTTGTGGAGGTATTCGTCAGGATTCGCATAGTCTGGCTAAATTATTGGCAGGATATGTAAACAATCCAAACGTGGCAGGAGCAACTGTATTGAGTCTGGGTTGTCAGAACCTGCAAATTCAAATCTTTAAAGATGCTTTAGATGCGATAAATCCAAACAGTAAAAAACCGGTTTTGATTTACGATCAACAGCAAATCGGGACAATCGAAGCCATGCTGAGCAGTGTGGTAAAAGATACGTTTGAAGCCATTAAAAAAGCAAACGAAGTACAAAGAACTCCGGCACCTTTATCCAAACTAAAAATAGGTTTAGAGTGTGGTGGATCTGATGGATTCTCCGGAATTTCGGCTAACCCGACATTAGGGGTGACTTCAGATTTACTGGCTGCTTTAGGAGGAACTACAATACTTTCAGAGTTTCCGGAATTGTGTGGAGTAGAGCAGGAATTAGTCAACCGCTGTGTAGAAGATGAAAGTGGAGAACGCTTTTTAGAATTAATGAAATGGTATGAAAAAACCGTGGTAGATGCCGGTTCAGGTTTTGATATGAATCCTTCTCCGGGTAATATCAAAGACGGATTAATTACCGATGCCATGAAATCGGCAGGAGCCGCTAAAAAAGGAGGGACATCACCAATTACCGGTGTTTTCGACTATGGTGAATACATTTCGAAACCGGGATTAACGCTGCTTTGTACCCCTGGAAATGATGTGGAGTGTACAACGGCAATGGTAGGTTCGGGAGCCAATATGGTATTGTTTACCACTGGTTTAGGTACTCCGACAGGAAACCCGATTGCACCAGTAGTGAAAATTTCGTCTAACACCGACCTGGCTAAAAAGATGTCCGATATTATTGATATTGACACTGGCGGTATTATCACAGGAGAAAAATCCATCGACGAAATGGCTGATGAAATGTTGGAGTTTATCATCGATGTTGCCAGCGGTACCATTAAAACCAAAGCTGCAATCTTAAACCAAAACGATTTTATTCCCTGGAAGCGAGGGGTTTCACTCTAGAAAAATAAAGCATTATATAAAAAAAACTCACTGTTAAGTGAGTTTTTTTATTTGAACCATTAAGATATTAAGGTTCATTAAGCAGTATAGTGGTTATGCCTAACGGGTTAATTACAAAACTTAACTTGTCTTAATAT
>NZ_CAGKLC010000128.1 GCF_903469665.1 Flavobacterium sp. UGB4466
ATATTAAATTATCTAACGTTGTTAAGCTTTTAAGCCTGAATTTCTATATAATGAGCCTCCCAGTCCTATTTTAAAAACTGGTATTAAATTATTTATCACTGTTAAGTAAAATGAGAAAAAAGGTTTCTAAATTACTCTATTAAATTATTTATCACTGTTAAGTAAAATGAAAAAAAGGCTTCTAAATTACTCTATTAAATTATTTATCACTGTTAAGTAACAAGGCAAAGGTATTTTTTAATTGGCTATTAAATCATTTATCACTTTTAAGTAAAAATGAATTTTTTAGTACTGTATTGATTTTATGATACCACCAATCGCATCTTTTAGGATTTGAGCGTTAATGGTTTCCAGGATGTCACTTTTGTTAATGATATTAATGGCGATCAGACCATGAATAACAGAAAAGAAAGTAAAATATTTTTGTTTGATAATGTCTTCACTTGGATTACTGTCCTTCATAACTTCAGCAATTACCGAGGTAAACAATTTGTAAGGTGCTTCCTGAGCCGAACATCGTTGTGCACAGCAGGTCATTTGAACCCCAAACATTAATTGGTACATTTCAGTATTAGTAAAAGCGAAATCCCAGTAGGTCATCCACATGGCTTCTAACTGATCTTCGGGTTTTTCAAACTTATCTTTAGCAGTTTGTAACTCTTTGGCCAGTTTCAAAAAACCTTTACCGGTTAGTTCTTCCAGTATCGCTTCTTTATTCGAAAAGTATTCGTAAATAATTGGAGCAGTATACTCAATTCTGTCGGCAATTTTACGCATACTCAAACCATTCCAGCCTTCTTCTTTTACGATATCATAAGCAGCCCCAAGAATGTTATTTCTGGTCTCTTCTTTTTGTCTTAAAATTCGATCTTTACTAGCCATTTTAATTGAGTATTAAATTGTTTAACACCGTTAGGCAAATGTAGGACGGTTTTTCTGATTATGAAATAATTTTGTCATAATATTTTCTTATCGTGTCATAGGTAATCAATAAAAACCTCGTGAAGTCCTTATTTTATTAGCTTTTTAGAAATGTAGATTTTTTTAGAAGCAGCACATTTTGGCGCTTTTAAAACCATTTGTCCTGCTTTTCGCTAAATCTTTTTCTGTTCTCGTTAAAGAAACGAGAACAGAAAAAGGATATCGCTGCAATCAGGGCTAAACGAGGGACATATATATATCAACACAAAATGTTGTGGGGTTGATAGGAGTTATTCCTTTTATTAACGATTTTAGCTCTTCATTTAAGAGATAATTTTATTACAGCTGATTTTATAATTAGTGTTCTCTTTTGGTCTAAATATTTGAAATGTTTAAAAAGAACTGAAAGCCCAAAAGCATAAAAATAGTGCAGCGCACTATAAATTAAGATAATGAATCATATTGCCCTGAAGGGGCAAAAGCAGTTATCAATAAAGTATAAGATCTTGATTAAAAGTTGCTAACTTTCGGAAATGTCATCAAATAAGATAGGTGCTTTTTGGGTTATGCTTTCGCCCTTACAGGGCTAAAAGAGGTGCTCATCATTATTCATGGCACTTTGTGCCATGTTACTGCTAAGGCTTTTTCAGAGCAGCAGATTTCAAATACTTGTCTCTTATGGGTAAGCTGTAAATTAGTATTATTACAATTAAGAAATTTTAGGAAAATGTAAATCTTTAAAAGATTGCAAAAGGATGCCACTTTCATTCCTAAAGTGATTTACGATAAAGGGAATAGTATTTTTATCACTCTGCAACTTTTGAACCTGATTCTCTTTAGACTGACTAATACTTAAGCCTAATTTTATAAATTCACAGGTTTTCGTATTGATTCCGAGGTACTATTATTGTTATCAGAGAAACTGAATTCTGACAATTTAATAGCCTTGTTTTATATGCTTTTTCTTACTTTTATTTGTAATTGTTTCTATCTTCGTTACGAAGTAAAAATAATTATTTAAGATAGTAATTTTGCTATCTTTGTAAAATCATTATCAGATGAAATCGAGAGAATTTATTAGGGAGGCTATTAGGAATGGATGGGTATTCTTAAGACAAGGCAAAGGAAGTCACGAGATTTATGAGAAGGATGGTAAGCAGGTTGTAATTCCAAATCACGGATCAAAAGAGATTGGAAAAGGATTAGAACAGAAATTAAGAAAAGAAATGGGGCTTTAACTTCTTCAAAAAAGGATTGAAAACTATGAAAACAATTAGAATTATTATCGAAAGAAACGAAGACGGTTTTTGGGGATATGCAGAGAATGAAAATGCAATTGTTGGTGGTGGTGATACTGTTCAAAAATGCAAACAGGATGTACTCGATTGTATAGCAACTTTAAAAGATTTGGATAGCAATAACAGACCTTCCTTTCTTGAAAAAGAATATGAATTAGTTTATAAATTTGATACTGCCAGTTTGCTGAATTATTACAAAGGAATTTTTACAAATTCAGCTTTGGAGAGAATTACAGGTATAAATCAAAAACAGATTCAGCATTATGCATCCGGTCATCGGAATCCGAGATTAGCGCAACGAATCAAAATAGAAACAGCACTTCATAATTTAGGAAAGGAGCTTTTGGCTGTGGAATTATAAGTTTTAATCCGTGGAGTATAAAAAAACTAAACACATAGAAACATAGTTTTTAAACGTATAATAAGGATATAAAAAAAACATATTTCTTACATAGTAAAGTCTCTGTGTTTGTAGAATAAGTAAAACGCCTTTTTTGTAAGTGTAATATCTATGTTTCTATGTGTTTAAAAATAATTACAAAGGGTTAAGCTTTATTTATTTCACATCTCACATTCTCACATTTTCACATAATCCATTTCGACGTGTTCAATTCCTGCATCCAGGAAAAAGTTATCGGTTTGTTTGAATCCGTTTTTGATGTAAAAACGACTTGCATTGACTTGTGCATACAAATAGATCTTCTCCTCATCTTTTAAATCCGCTAAGATTTTTTGCAGGATTGCTTCTCCAATTCGTTTCCCGCGATAAGTATTCAAAACGGCAATTCTTTCAATTTTAAAACCCTTTTCCATTTGGCGGTAACGCGCCGCTCCGGCTGGCAAACCATTAACTGTGGCGAGATAATGAATCGCTTCTTCGTCGTCCATAGATTCGCGTTCCTGTGATACATTTTGTTCTTCAACAAACACTTGACGACGAATAGCAAAAGCAATTTCTATTAATTTGCTGTCGTCAATTTTCTCAACTTTTACAGTATTTCCTGTTGATTTTTGAGCAGATTCGCTCTTCATTTCTTTAATTGTGGTCATTCGGTCAAAAAGATTTTTAGTTTTTAAATTTTGGGTTACTTCGTGTATGGCTTTAAACAAATTATTTTCGGTATCTGTGAGTTCAATCAACGCTTCGGTCATGATTTGCCATAAAGGCTGTAATTGATCGATCATCTCGTTGGCTTTGTCTGTAAGGGTAATAAGGCGTTTTCTTTCGTCTTTGGCATCTTTCGTCGAACCAATCAGTTCTTTTTTTTCCAGCTCTTTCAGTAACGAAATAGTAGTAGGATGGGAGTAGCCAATTTCCTGAGAAAGCTCGACAACACTAATGGCTTTTTTCTGCGAAAGCACATACACCACCGGAAACCATTTGGGTTCAAAATCGATGTTCTGACTTTTGTAGAATAACTGCGCTTCTTTCCTCAGGTTTTCATTCAAACGCTGCAAAAGATTCCCCAATACCAATGACTTTGATTGCTCTAATACCATAAAAAATAATTTTAGTTCAAATTTACGTAGTTAACTACATATGTTGAGATGAGAGAGATTAATTTTAAGATTTTTTTATCTTTTTTTACTTTTGTTATTGGCTAAAAGCAATTTGCAGGACCGAATTAAAATCTGATCCTGCAACAAGGTTTTTTATGTAAGATGTGAAAATGTGAGATGTGAGATCTGTTTATTTAAGTATCACAACTTCTTCAGGAACTTTAAACAATAACACACAACCGGTTTTAGAAAATACAGAGTGACTGCTTCCCGGTGGCATGTACATATAATCGCCTGTTTTTAATTCGTCTTTTCCGGAGCGGACTTCGCCTTCAAGAACATAAATTTCTTCTCCGGCGGGATGAACATGATTAGGATACGAAGCACCCGCTTCAAATTTTAGTAAAAAAACAGTGGGTCTGTTGGTAGCGGGATCAAAGTATAAGGATTTGGCGGAAATGCCATCTGTTTTTACACCTTCTTCCATTAGAACTTTCCAGTCTTTTTCGCTGCTTCTTGTGATTTGTTTTTCCATTATAGTAATTTTTAGTTTGTTTTATTTTTCAGAATGATTTCGTCTAAACTCCAGTGGTATTTTTCTTCAGTTGACAAAAGAAAAGCTGCCATAGAAAAGGTAAATACAGAATAATCTAAAGGCTCTTTTACTCCAAAAGAATAAGTCATGGCAAGTGCAAAGCCAAAAGTTAAAATGGCAGCGCCAACAGCCGCAAATTTCGTTTGGTAGCCAATGAGCAGGAGGAAAGCCAATAGTGTTTCCAAAATAGTCGATGTTATGGCAATAGCAGGAATCCAGTTTTTAGGAACAAAAGAATTTACTTGTTCCGTATAAACCAGAAAGTTTTCCCAACCCGAAGAATGTTCTCCCCATAATCCCAGCCGACTTGAAACAGCAGATAAAAAACCTGCTGCTAAGGCAACCCGCAAAAGCAAAACGGCATATTTCTGATTTTTTTTCATCTTTTTGATTGCTTAATTATTGCAATACAAAGATGCGGAAGGCAGTATTGCTAAAGAATAGAGAATCCTCGAAAAAGCATGTAATTAAACTTTTTCAGAGTTTTTTTAATATGGAGGAAGTATAGAATTAGAATCTTAAATAAACGTATTTTATTTAAGCAAACACGGCTGTCTATGAGTTGAGAAACGAGTTTCTCTTTTGCAAAATCTTTTTACAGCACATAATATCTATGTTTCTATGTGTTTAAAATCAACGTCCTATTAGAAGTTAGTCGCTTTTTCTTTAAAAGATTTTGGGGAAGTGTTGGTGTGTTTTTTGAAGAAATTAGAAAAATAAAAAGGATCATTAAAGCCCAAGGCATAAGCGACTTCTTTTACCGATAGTTTCTCGTAAGTAAAAAGACGTTTGGCTTCGGAAATGATCAATCCGAAAATTACATTTTGAGCCGTTTTATTGGTATGCAGTTTCGAAAGTTCGTTTAGTTTCGATTCTGTTGTACCGATCAGTGTTGCTATTTCGTTTACAGAAAGGTTTTTGTCGAAGTTTTGTAAAATAGCTTCCAGAAAATGAAGAAACAGCGCGTCGGGTTTGTAGATTTCATCCCCGCGATTAATTTTGGTTCGGTTGATTTCAATCAATATCAATTCAATTCGGCTGTGAATAGAGGTGAGGTATTGATAGGGCATTTGTAGTAATTCTTTGCCTATCGTTTCTAATTCCTGAACAACAAACGGACTATTGTCCACCACAATCATTTCATTCATGGCAAAGTGACAAAACAGTCCGTTGTGGAAAATCAATTCCATATCCGTATCGTCTTTGCAGAAAAAATTATAGGTGAATTCTAAAACAAATCCCGTCGCATTCCCTATGTTTTTAAAATAATGAATCTGACCGGAAGTAATGGTGATAACAGCATTTTGGGTTAAGGTAAATTCATTTTCATCTACAGAAATAACAGTCGAACCCGAAGTGCAATACACAAGCACATATTTTAAAACGCGTCTGGGTTGTTCTAAATCTGTCGCCTGATCGAATGTTTTTATCGAAACCATATTGAGGATAGTGTTTGATCAAAAGTAAGATTTATTTCATGAAGTTGATCAAAGAGGGTATACAGATTTGTTCTGTTATTGCATTTTGGGGTACTGTGTGTGAATTTCTGTTCTGTGTAGTTGGAACGCACAAAGCACACGGATGGTACTGATTCGCTTTGCGAAGACGCGGATTAACACAGATTTTTTTATATTATTAGGTAGAAGTTAATTGATGTCTTCAAAATATTACTACCGTAAAAATCCGTGTAGATCCGCGTTTTCGTGAAACGAATCCGCGCAATCAGCGTTTCTTTATTATTATTCTGATAATGTTTTCAGCAATTGTTCCAGGTTGTCGATACTCATTTTAAACCCTTGCTCGAAGCCCATTTCAATCATTTTTTCCAGACGTTCCAAAGATTCATTGAAAATTGAGATACTCACCTTGGTAATACCGTTTTGTTCGCTAAAGCTATGATCCCAGTTGGAGCCCGGCAGTTCGCGATTTTCATTTTGGTCCGCAAAAGTATTGAACATCTTAAAATTTGTCTTTGGCGTAATCGAAGTGTATTCCTGAACCGCCCAGCGTTCGAATCCTTCAGGACTTACCATGGCATAGAATCTGCGTCCGCCAACTTCAAAAGTCATGTGTTTCGTTTTTGACGACCAGGGTTTTGGAGCTACCCATTGGTCCAGAAGTTCCGGTTTGGTAAAAGCATCCCAAACCAACGGAAGTTCTGCATTAAATTCTCGGTTTATGATTACCGTTTTGGTGGCTTTGTCTACGGTAAAATCAAATTGCAAATCGTTTTTCATTTGTTCTGTTTTTTAAGCGTTACTAATAGTTCGTCAAGCTGATTGAACTTGGTTTCCCAAATCGCTCTGAATTGGACTAACCATTGATCAATCTCTTTCATTTTTTCAATTTCAAGCGAATAGTAAATTTCCCGGCCTTGCTGTTCCTGTTTAAGCAAATCGCATTCGACAAGTATGCGAAGGTGTTTCGAAACCGACTGTCGGGAGGCGTTAAAGTTCTCTGCGATGGCATTTGGTGTCATTGCCTGTACAGCGATTAACGTTAGAATTGACCTTCTAGTTGGGTCGGCTATGGCTTGGAAAATGTCACGTCTCATAATATTCCGGTTTTAATTAAGAAATCAATTGGTTGCAAATATACGTGCAACTATTCGGTTTCGCAATTTTTTGTTGAATTATTTTTGAGAAATTTTAAAGAAATGATTTTTTAAGTAGCAGAATGGTAGTGTTTTAGGTGGTTGTTTTAATGTTTCAAGTTTCAGGTTTCAGGTTTCAGGTTTCAAGTTTATGCAGTCTTGTCATTTCGACTGAAAGGAGAAATCACACAAGAAACTCCGCAAAGCATGTCGCCAATCTTTGTCGATTAACAAGTGTGATTTCTCCTTCCAGTCGAAATGACAATTACTGGTGTCACAAAAAAGATCATTACATAAGTTTTATTCAAAATGAAAATTAAGAAATTCGAAAGTCGGATTAAAACTTCGTATAAGTTCAATTTTCTTATCACGTCTCCACTTTTTTAATTGTTTTTCTCTTGCAATGGCTTCCTGTATCCAAGTGAATTTTTCGTAGTAAACCAGAAACTGGATATTATATTTTGAAGCAAACGTTTTATTATTCAGCTCTATATTTTCTTTATGTTTTGAAAGCCTTTGCTTTAAGTTATTCGTGACACCAATGTAAAAAGTAGTACGATGCTTATTTGTTAAAATATATACGTAGTAGCTATGAAAGCCAATTTGTGGATTCAGCATTTTTCTTTTTTTTTTGTACGAATATACTTATTTTTACTATTTGTCATTTCGACCGAAGGGAGAAATCACACAAGAAACTCCGCAAAGCATGATGCCAATCTTTGTCGATCAACGAGTGCGATTTCTCCTTCCAGTCGAAATGACAAAAATGCGATAAATGCTTACTGAAATATAGATTTCTTATATTTGATAAATGAATGTAATTTATTGAGAGAAAAATCTTTCTTTTTCAAATAATTTTCTCTATATTTGAAGTTCCTATAATTACGACTTTAAATTAGAACAAGATTTGCCCTTGTATTATGTGTACGGTATCGGAAACGACCGTAAACGCTGTCGTAGGCGTTAGGAACACTAATATGCAAGGGTTTTGTATTCCTATTAATTACGACATTATGAAAACAAACACCCTTTCCAAAGAAGCCGAAACAAGGCTTATTGATTTTTTTAATCACACCATCGATCCTACCGAAATGGCAAAAGCCATAAGACAAGCCAATCACATACTTGCTTTAGGAGTCATCAGAGAACACGAAATTATGGAGAAAGAAAGAACCAGTCTGGAAAACAGCTTTTATTGGCTCAATGAATTGGCGGAGATTTTGAATCCTTATTTGTGTGAGGAGTAAGTTTATAAAATGGAAAAACCTCGATTTTTAGAAGTCGAGGTTTGTTCTTAGAGATATATTGTATTAATTACTTGGAGGGCATAGATTACAAATCCGCGCTATTGGGAGTATTATTTTATCATATTTACAAATTTAATTAGATTCTTTTCTGGATCAATTTCAACTTGATAAAAGTGTCTTGCATAAATATCAGCTCCATTTCGAGTTCTTTTATCTATGGTAATTTTTAAATCATCCATTCGATAACCAGCAAAATGCCCATAAGTAGGAAAAGGTAATTCATGCTCAATATCAATTTTCTCTCCTATTTTAGGATTGAATATTTTTTTTAAGCTTAATGGTAAAAGTATTGGTCTAATATCATCAATGTTCTCAAATTGTCGATTTGACTTTAATATGACATTTTGGTGTTTAGTTCGTCCTTCCAGTGTTGCGTAGCCAACCAATTCGTAATTTCCTCTATGAATTAGATTAGAGTGCTTTTCTATTTCTTTTTCCGAAGATTTTATTGACTTAATGATTTCTTTTTTCTCATCTTGAGTAATGATTTTTGCTGAATTTTTAATTGCTCGTACTAGGTTTAAGAAAAAATTATCAAACCCATTTGAAATAAATTTTACTCTATTATTATCAGTTGGTAAAACAACTTCATTTGATAAATCAGCATAAAGTAAATCAGATAATTCATCTGGAATTTTACATTCTCTATATTTGATAGGAATAATCTTTTGGATTAGTCCAGTACGTTGATTTTCGAGTGCTTTTTTCAATTCAAAAATCACCCAATCAGATTCAATCGATGCTGGAGATAATATAATCACTAGATGTGAAGTTTCTTCTATAGCATTTTCTAGTTTATTTACTAAACTGTCGCCAAAGTCTAATTGATCTTCATCTACCCATGTTTCGATAGTATTTTCTAACAAACAATCTTTCAAGTGTCTAACAAATTTTTTGTCCTTGCTACTATGGGATATAAATATTTTCATTAAAGTTTATTTTAGTCACAAATTTTAATAATGCTAACGATAAAATTGATGTTTATTTTCGTTTAGAGAAAGAATTTAGAGAAAGTATAAACTCTTACTGTGAGCTAATAATTAGAATTGAAGTTGAATATTCAGTTACTTTAAAACATGATTCAAATGATCTTTTATATCATATAGATTTATTCCAAAATTTTCCGCATCCTGTGGTCGTATTGCGATTATTAGTTTGTTGGAAAATTTAAATTGAACTGAAGCTTTTGTAAATGATTCAGCTATTAAGGCAATCATTTTTTTTCTACTAATTTTCACTCGTCCTCTTCCTGTTCCAATAACAGGGATAACAAGCTCTATAAGTTCTCCTTTTTTCCCAACGTAATCCCATAATCCAATTAAAGAAGCTTGAATTTCAGAAACAGAAGATGAGGCATTTCCTCCTTCTCCAAGTTTTGACATAGCTGTAAAATAGAATGTTTTTCCATGAGTATGAATAGGAACAGTAGTTCCAAATGGATAAGGAGGATTTGTATCAAGTTTTTGAAGTTCGTCATTAATTTTGTTTATTAATTCTATCTGATTACCAGTATAATATTTTGCTGTAAATTGACCTTGTAGACTATCAACTGCAATTTTGTTGCCAGCAACATCAGCCTCAAAAATGGTATTTGTACTAATCATTGTTGCTCCACTTAAATTAAATAAATCAGCAATACAAACTTCTATAGTAAAATCATGTTCTGGAAATGGAATAGTAATAGATTTTATAGGCCTCTTAAGAAGTATTGAGATTAAAATTGATAAAATTATAAAGATGAAAAATGCATACGCGCCATATTTATCTTTCGTATAAACATTAAAAAAGTCTAAGGTTTCTACTATAAGCCATATTATCCCAAAAATAGCTAGAATTGATTTTAAGCCTGACAAAGAGAAAATATATCGCCAATATGCTC
>NZ_CAGKLC010000129.1 GCF_903469665.1 Flavobacterium sp. UGB4466
CGACTGTAGAACATTTTATAATAGTCTGTAGAACTTGTTCTACAATTCAACTAATAATTAATTCTACAATTTTCCTGATACAAAGATACGATTTTTGAAAAAATAAGCCGGATTATTTACGAAATCGTTTGATCAGGAGCTTGTAGTGCACCTCAAAATCACCGGACAAAGCACTGATTTCTAACCCATAACCTTCCTAATTTCGAAAAAAAACAGCTATTCTCACAAAAGACCTTCTCTCCATTTTTAAAGATTGACCTGAATGAAAAACACATGATTTCTGTCGAAAAAAGAGCTGATCTGAATCTTTAGTTTCAGCAAAAAATTATTGTTATTTAACGTTGAAGAAAATTTATTTGTGCTCGAGCAAACGGTCTAAGTCCGATAAGGTATAAAACTTGAGATCGTTTAACTTCATGTACCTGCAGATAAATTCTAAAGTTTCGATTTTAGTCTGATAATTTTCGGTAACATTTCTAACGGGTTTATGACCACATAAAATCAGGATTTTGTTGTGTTGTTTTGCATAGTGCAATAATTCCAGAAGATACGGAATACTGAAATGAATATGGCTATTGTCGATATCAAAGGCAAATACAATTTTAGAATTGTTAAAATAGCTGTCCTGTTTTTCCGGAAGTTCTCCTCCAAAGGCTCTTCCTCTTATAATTTTAAATTTGGGAGATAACGCTTTGTCCAATGCATCAGATCTTAATCCGTATGGATAAGCAAAGGTGGTCATTTTAAAAGAATGTTTTTTCATGGAAGCGATCATAGGGGTAATTTCCTGATCAATGTAAGCATCCATTCCATTTTTATTGACAAATTTAACGGCATTATAGTGATGATAGCCATGTCCGGCTATTTCATGTCCGTATTTTTGCATTTCAAGAAGTTTTTCGATTTGCGGTTTCCCAATCGAATCAATACGGCAGACATTAAAAGTAGCTTTCCAGGAGTATTTTCTCAAAGCCTGATCGGCTTCGGCCCATTCGTCTACATAGGCATCATCAAAAGATAAAATTACACCAGCTTCATAAGCTTTGACGCCTGGATTTTGCTTTTTACTTTCGCAGGAAAATAAGGTCAGACAAAATATAAACAGTACCGATTTAAGGAAAAACATCTTCATAAAATATAGTCTGAAAAATTAAAAAAACACATTCTTTTTTTTACCAATAGAATCTTATTATTTCAAAGATAATTCTTTTTCCCAGTTTTCTGCCATTAAAAAAGCCTTCAAAATGTTCTCACTTTGAAGGCTTTACTTTTTATGATTTATTCGTATTTCAAATATTTCAAAACATCTATTTTGGTTACCTGATAGGCTTTTGCCAACACAATTGACAAGGTTAAAAAGAGCAACAATACAAAAGCAACTATAAAAGGAAGCAAAGGAATTTCTATCCGGAAAGCAAAGTCCTCAAGCCATTTTCGCAATAAAAGATAAGCAGGAATTATTCCGATTGCAAAACCAATCATACAAAAAACGACATATTGTTTCGATAATTCACCGAGTAAAATAGTGGTGTCTGCTCCCAATGTTTTTCTAATCGCAATTTCCCTTACTCTTCTTTCCATTGAAAAAGAAGCTAAAGCAAACAATCCAAAAACGGCAATAAGAATCACAACTCCGTTTAAGAGTGAAAACAGCTGGCTTTGTTTCTCATACACTTTATATGTCCGGGCAAAGCTTCTGTCAACAAAATTGTATTCAAAAGGATATTCTGCATCTACTTTTGTTATCCAAAATTTATTTATAGCCGCAATTGTTTCGGGCATATCTTGTGGTGCGATTTTAACCGAAATGTTAAGCAAATCCTTTTCCATCCATTCGAAAGCTTTGATGTGCATGAAAATCATGGGCGAAATACTATTTTCAAGTCCAAAGTAATTGAAGTCCTTTACCACGCCAACAACTTTTAATTTTCTATCTTCCCAGATGATTTCTTTGTTAATAGGATCTTTTTCTAAGAGTGTTTTGGCGGCAGCTTCATTCAACAAAACATTACTACTACTATCTGATGCAATTTTGCTGTTTAAATCTCTTCCTTTAACTATCCGGATCCCCAAAACATTCATCATCCCAAAGTCAATCGCCATCTGCTGTGTTATCACTTCTTTATTTGCTTTGTAGTGCATGCCTGACCATGAATTAATATCGTTACCGATAGAAAATACCCCTGCCGAAACTGCCTTAACGCCTTTTATTTTCAGAAGTTCCTGCCGTATCGTTTTGTATCTTTCAAATTGATTCCTTCCTTTCTTAGGTTTAAAAGAAATATCCATCACCTGAGCACCTTTAAATCCTAAATCTTTATGAGCCATATAATTAACCTGCTGGTATACTATAATTGAACCAATGATAAAAAATGTAGCAATAGCGAATTGCAAAACCAACATACCGTTTCTAAGCCAGATTCCGTTTTTGCTGCGGGAAAAATTCCCTTTCAAAACCTTCAAAGGCTCGAAGTTGGAGACATACATCGCAGGCAAAACTCCCGAAACCGTAATGACGATTATAAAAATGAAAATTAGCTGTAAATAAAACTGAGAGCCTTCAAGAATCAGCTCTTTGTGCAAAAGTGAATTGTAAAAAGGCAATGAAAGTTCAACAATCACCAATGCCAACAAAAGTGAAAAAAGCGTGATCAGAGTTGTTTCAAAAACAAACTGAGTAATAATTTGCGATTTTGTGGCACCAACTATTTTTCTTACTCCAACTTCTTTAGCTCGCTTTACAGCATTTGCGGTGGCAAGGTTAACATAATTGACAATTGACAGCAGTAAAATAAGAATTGATAATCCCATTAAAATTTTTAAAAACCGAAGATTGGCTCCTCCTTCCGGAAAAGGGTAACTTCCCTGATACAATCTTGTTCCTGAAAACGGAAGTAACTTAGCTTTTTCTACCTCTCCGTACTTTTTCAAATAACCTTCATAAGTGATTCCTTCCGCTTTTGCCTGCTTTTTGACTTTCTTTTCGATATAGATGGTATTCAAATTTTTGAGTATTGCTGTCGTGTCCCTCTGCTTTTTTAACTTTAACATTAATCCATAGCGCAGTCCCCAGCTTTCTCTGTTTTTATCTATTTCGTATTCAATTATAGTTGTAACAGCATTAGGCATTACTGAAGCTTTTTTAGACAATCGGTATACGCCCCGAACAATAAAAATTTTGTCGGCATACTTAACCTGCTTTCCTATTGGATTTTCACTTTTAAACAAGCGGGAAGCTGTCTCTTCAGAAAAAGCGATGCTGTTCCGATCGTAAAGTGCGCTTTTTCCACTGCCGTGAATAAACTCAAAAGGAAAAAAAGAAAAGAAATTACCCTGCCCTGAGAAAATTTTATCGACTACTTCTATTCTACCATTGTACTGTATTGTTTCTCTGGCATAATTGCTTGTAAAATAACAATAACTCTCTAAAGGCGGGCTCATTCTTTTTAAAAGAGGTCCCGGAATAGGCGAATTTACAGCCCAAACATTGCCCCCGCCAATATTGTTCAGGACCGTATAAATTCTATCTTTCTCAGGATTCCACTCGTCATAAGAGTGTTCATCATTCCAATACAGAGTGGCAAAGATCAATCCTGCAATTCCAATACTTAAACCCAAAACATTCAAAGCCGTAAAAAACTTGTTGTTTTTGATGTGGTAAATAAATATGTTGATCCAGTTCTTTAGCATGTTATTCGTATTTTAAATATTTCAAAACATCTATTTTAGTAGCCTGATACGCTCTTGTTAGTACCACTACTAAGGTTAGCGTAAGTAAAGCAGTAAATCCAATCACAAAGGGATATACAGAGATATTAATTCTGTAAGCAAAATTTTCTAACCATTTGTTCAACAGATAATATACGGGAAACAATGCTATCAAAAAACCTATAATACTGAAAACCACATACTGCTTACAAAGTTCTTTTAGTAAAACATTGGTTTCCGCACCCAGTGTTTTTCGAATCGCGATTTCTTTCATACGTCGTTCGATAGAGTACGAAGCCAAAGCAAATAATCCAAAGAGTGCAATGGTGATAACGATAACATTTAATAAAGAAAATAGATTTTTCTGCCTCACATAATTACTATACGATCTTTTGTACCCTTTATCGACAAAATCATAGGAAAACGGATATTCTGTATCTACTTTTTTAGTCCACATACTTTCGATATCCGTCAGCGTTTGCTGCATCGTTTTGGGGTCGGCAGTGATATAAATATTATTCAAAAGTTCTGTAAACCAAGGTACTGTTTTAAAATGAAAAAAGGACATCGGAGGAATAGCCTGACCCGGATCCATCAGATTAAAATCTTTTACAACTCCCACAATAATGGCATCCTGACCATTCCAGTTTATCTTTTTCCCTATCGGATCTTTTTCGTTCAATAACTTGAGTGCAGTCTCATTAATCAACATTGAACTGACAGTATCCTGAGCAAATTTGGGATCCAAATAACGCCCTTTAACGATTTTAATCTTCAACATTTCCAATAATCCAAAGTCTATTGGTATATTTTCTCCGTCTACACTTTTATCTTTATATTGATAGGTTATAGTCGATTTTGGACCATATCCCAAGACAAAACCGCCACCCGAAACTTCTTTAACCCCTTTGATATGAAGCAATTGATTCCTGATGCTAGTATATCGGTCCAATCGCTCTTTATTGCTGATTTTTTCTCCATAGATGTTCTTATACGAAATGTTCAGAATTTGTTTTCCATTAAAACCTAACTCTTTAGAGTTCATATGTTCTATTTGCTGATACACAATATAAGATCCGATAATAAAGAAAGCGGCCACACTAAATTGAAAAATCAACATACCATTACGGAGCCAAATACCGTTTTTACTTCGGCCAAAGTTTCCTTTCAACACTTTTAAAGGCTCAAAATTAGAAACGTAAACTGCCGGAAGTATACCGGCCAATACAACCGTTATAAAAAATATAACCACCAGCTGCAGGTAAAACTGACTGCTTTGTAATACGAGTGATTTTTCTAAAAAGGCATTATAATACGGTAGCGAAATTTCCACGATAACCAATGATACCAAAATGGCAAACAACGCAATGAGAGCCGTTTCAAAAACAAATTGTTGAATTATACCATATTTTGAAGCACCTATAATTTTTCGAACTCCAACTTCCTTCGCTCTCTTCACCGCATTTGCCGTAGCTGAATTAACATAATTTACAATCGATAACAGAAGGATTAAAACCGATAACCCTACCATGATAAGTAAAAATTGGAAATTCCCTTTCGATTCTGTCATACCTCCGGTTTTGGTATGCAGACGAACTGAGGCCAGAGACTCTAAACTTGGTTTTACTTCACCATATTTGCGAATAAGTTCCTTAGGAGTAATTCCCTTCTCTTTTGCAAATCGGACCGTCAGGTTTTCAAAATATATTTTTTGGAGATTTTTTGCTACTTGTTTTTGATTCCCCTGCTCTTTCAGTTTCAGTAATAAAACATACTGAAAGTTTCCCCATAACTGAATGTTTGCATTAATTCGCTGGTCCATAAAATTAACAACACAGGAAGGATTATAGGCTGATTTTTTATCCAACTTATAAACGCCTCGTACCATCAAAACTTTCTTCTGTAAAACTACTTTTTTGCCTACAGCAGTTTGATTTCCAAAAAGCTTAAACGCTAAATCCTCCGATAAACAAATACTGTTTACATCCGGTAAAGCTCCCTTTCGACTGCCCTCAGTAAATTCATACGGAAAATAATCAAAGAAGTTTCCTTGGGCAATGGTAATCTTGTCCGATTGTACTTTTTTGTCCTTAAAATAAAGAATGTCATTATCATAACCTCCGTTTAAATAACAAAATGATTCGACTTCAGGACTTGCAGCTTTTAACGCTGATCCTACCGGTGCTGAGCTCGAAGACCAATAGGTCGTAGCATTCATTTTATTGGTTACTAAAAAAATTTTGTCTTTATTAGGGTTCCACTGATCGTAGGATTGTTCATCGTTCCAGTACAAAATAGCAAAAATTAATCCCGCGATTCCAATACTCAAGCCCAAAACATTTAAAGCTGTAAAAAGCTTGTTGTTTTTGATGTGGTAAATAAATATGTTGATCCAGTTCTTTAGCATGATTTAGTTTATTGAATGGTTTACTAAAACATCTACATTTCTATGGTTCATTTTCTCCGAAAGAATAACGCCGTCTTTCATAACAATTGTTTTTTGCGAAAACGAAGCATCATAATCTGAATGTGTAACCATTAGAATTGTCGCACCTCCCGCATGAAGATCTGTCAACAATTCCATTACTTCATTACCATTTTTACTGTCCAGATTTCCTGTAGGTTCATCGGCAAGAATAATTTTCGGATCATTGATTAAAGCCCTTGCAACGGCTACACGCTGTTGCTGTCCTCCCGAAAGCTGCTGCGGATAATGTTTCAAACGATGTGAAATGCCCAATATAGTAGCCATTTCCTGTACTTTTTTCTTTCGCTCTGCTGAGGGAACATTATTATAAATCAGCGGTAATTCAATATTATCAAAGACCGATAATTCATCAATTAAATTAAAATTCTGAAAAATGAATCCGATATTTTCTTTTCTCGCTTTTGATTTTAAATTTTCCTTCAGACCGATCATTTCCTGTCCTAACAGTTCATAACTTCCGCCGGAAGCGCTATCCAATAAACCGATAATGTTTAACAAAGTTGATTTTCCACTACCCGAAGGTCCCATGATCGATACAAAATCGCCTTCGTTTACGGTTAATGAAATTTCGCTTAAGGCTTTTGTCTCTACTTCTTCGGTTCTGAAAATTTTTGAAAGCTCTTTAATTCTGATCATACTACTTTGTTTTTGATGTTTGTTTTTCTTTTTGAGAATTTTATTGCCGAAGTAAAAAACAGATCCTAAATTAAGATAATTGATAAGATAATCTATAAATATCTATTTTTGTTACATTTACCGGCAATAATCATTCTCCTATTTGATGATTTGTTAATAGTAATATGATTTTCGTGCCAAAAATTTAAAATTTATAACTGCCTTATTTTAAATTTTTTAGTATTTAAAAGAATCCGCAAGTGTCCAATAATGGACAGCTTTCGTCCAAAACTGAACAAAAATGAAAAAGACAAATGCCGCAATATTAATCATAGACGATCAGGAAGACATCCTTTTTGCGTCGAAAGTGTTCCTGAAAAAGTATTTTGAAGACATTTATACGCTCAATAATCCGAAAAATATTGTCGAATTATTGTCACAAAAACACATTGATGTTGTTTTGCTCGACATGAATTACAGAATAGGTTTTGAAGACGGAAGAGAAGGGTTGTATCTATTAAAGGAAATCAAAACGCTTTCGCCAAAAACCGTTGTGATTCTAATGACCGCCTTTGGCAAAGTCGAAACAGCTGTTGAAGGTTTAAAATCAGGTGCTTTTGATTATATATTAAAACCCTGGGAAAATAAAAAACTACTGGAATCGGTCAAACAAGCCGTCGACAAATCCCGAAAGGAGCAAAAGAAAACCAGGTATATCGAAATTGAAAATGACTTTTTTATTGGTACTTCCGAAATGATCAAAAAATCCTATTCCCTTGCCGATAAAGTCGCTAAAACGGATGCCAACGTTTTGATTTTGGGCGAAAACGGAACGGGTAAATTTGTTTTAGCACATCATATTTTTAGCCAATCCGAAAGGAAAAACCATCCATTTGTAGCCGTCGATCTGGGAGCCTTAAATTCAAACATTTTCGAAAGTGAACTATTTGGTTATGCCAAAGGTGCTTTTACAGATGCCAAAACCGATACTCCCGGACGTTTCGAAATGGCGCAAAACGGAACTATCTTTTTGGATGAAATTGGGAATGTACCGCTGCATTTACAATCGAAACTGTTACAGGTTATTCAAACCAAAACAGTAACCAGGCTGGGTGAAACAAAGCCAAGACCACTAAATGTCCGAATAATTACAGCAACCAACCTAAATCTTAAACAAGAAGTTTCCGATAAAAACTTTAGAGAAGACCTTTATTATCGTATCAATACCATGGAAATCGTTCTGCCTCCATTACGGGAACGTCATGAAGATAAAATTCCACTGGCAGAATATCTTCTCGACAAAATGATTGCAAAATACGACCGAAATGGTATTCAATTTGACAAAAAAGTACTGGAACAAATTGAAAAACATGCCTGGAATGGCAACATCAGAGAAATGGAAAATAAAATTGAACGTGCCGTTATTCTGTGCGAAAACAATAAAATCACCATTTCCGATTTAGATTTAGAGACCATAACTCCCTACGAAGAAAACCCGGATGACATTCAGCTTTCTTCCGTAGAGAAGGCCGCAGTTGAGAAAGCCTTGCTGAAAAACAACAATAATATCAGTAAAACGGCTGAAGAATTAGGATTGTCCAGAGGCTCTTTGTACCGTCGTTTAGAAAAATACAACATCAATATCAACTAATATGTTCAGAACATTTCAAACCTATAAATTGTTGTTTTTAAGACTGATCTTAATTGTTGTGATGATCGAAATCTCCTTGCTCTTTTTTAAGAAAGAGTTACTCTTTACCGGAATATTTGGTCTCTTTATTGTCTTTCTGCTCGTTCGCGAAATGTACTTTTATGTTCGAAATTTTGTTTTACTCTACAACAGAACTATCTCCTCTATACTACAAAATGATTTCAGTTCAGACTTTTCACAGCATAAATACAATAAAAACTACCACGAATTACTTCTCCTGTACGATACTCTAAAAAGCAAACAAAACGAACAGATCTCCAAAGACATTGTCTATCGTTCGATTTTAAACACTATTGAATCCGGGATTATCATTCTGCAAAAAGAAGAAATGGAATGGAACATTTTCCTAATGAACGATCATTTTTCTTCTCATTTTAATGTTCCCAAAGTCTCCAAATGGAAATATCTTAAAGACCAATTACCTTCGTTATGTGAAGTTATCGAAGCTGACGATTTTCAGGAAGTCAAAACCTCCTTAGAAATTCGGGTACAAGAGCAAAACATGCAAACCTTTGTGTTGCAGGCTTCGCGTACAGAAGTTTTTGGAAAAGATTACTTTATTGTCTTACTGGATTCGATTCAGAATGTAGTTGAAAAAAAAGAAAAAGATGCCTGGGTAAACTTAATGAAAGTCATTTCGCATGAACTCTTGAATTCGATCACTCCCATTCGTTCTATTTGCCAGAATCTACAAGATCTGGTTGATCAGGATACTATGTCCGCTGAAGATTTGGAAGATGTGAAAAATAGTGTCGAGACCATGTTGAGACGGAGCGATCACCTGCAAAAATTTGTTGAAGGTTATCGAAAATTGGCCATGCTACCTACACCAAAAAAAGAGAAAGCTGACTTACAGCTACTGATGCACAATTGTCTTCAGATTATGGCTCCCCTGTTCAGAGAAAAAGGTATTGAAGTTGTCAACACTATTACTTCCAAACACTGGATTACGATCGATTCACAGCAAATCGAACAGGTTTTTATCAACCTATTGACCAACTGCATCTATGCTTTAAATGATGTCACCGAAAAAATAGTAACGGTGTCATCAGAGTTTAAAGAAAATAGGGTTTTCATTAAAATCACGGACACCGGAAACGGAATCGAAAAAGAGATTGAGAACAAAGTATTCCTTCCTTTTTTCACCACCCGAACAGAAGGCGCCGGAATTGGTTTAACGTTATCTAAAAATATCATTGAGGCACACGGCGGCTACATCACGCACCGTAATGAAAATGGTAAAACTATTTTTGAGATTTGTTTACTTGAGTAGTAAATAAATTGTTTAAAAACGAAAATACACAGTTTATCCACTTCCTATTTTTTTCCTTTTCTATTAATTGAATTGGTAATACTCAGAGTAATTGAAACGTTTCTTTTAAATGTTGTAGTAGCTGATATTTTCAATATTCTTACTGAACTTCTTATTCCTAAACCTTCTTTTATTAATTGAATAAAACTTTAACTTATTACTAGTAGCTACATAATCATTATACCCCTTGTGTTTCAATCCAAAAGGATAATAATTATTCTCGT
>NZ_CAGKLC010000130.1 GCF_903469665.1 Flavobacterium sp. UGB4466
TTATAAATATTACTCTTATATATTAATATAAACATGTATATATGTATTGTATGTATTTTTGTAATGCGTTATATTTGCATTCACAAAATTATAAACAATGATTAAGATTACTTTACCCGACGGGTCAATTAGAGAGTTCGCTTCAGGCGTAACTCCGATGGAGGTTGCGAAAAGCATTAGTGAAGGATTTGCAAGAAACGTGATTTCTGCATCTTTTAATGGTACAACAATTGAAACCGAAACCCAATTGACGACCGACGGTAGTCTTACTTTATATACATGGAATGATGCGGAAGGAAAAAAGGCTTTTTGGCATTCTACTTCACACGTAATGGCACAAGCCCTTGAAGAATTGTACCCTGGAATAAAACTAACTCTGGGACCTGCAATTGCAAATGGTTTTTATTACGATGTTGATTTTGAAGATCAAAAAATTACTGACGCTGATTTCAAAAAGATTGAAGATCGTGTTCTTGAAATCTCAAGAGGAAAACACGAATTCAAAATGCGTCCGGTTAGCAAAGCTGATGCTTTAGAAATGTACAAAGACAACGTTTACAAAACTGAATTGATTTCAAATCTTGAAGACGGTACTATTACATTTTGCGATCATGCTACTTTTACCGACCTATGCCGTGGTGGACATATTCCGAATACAGGAATTATCAAAGCCATGAAAGTTATGAGTGTAGCCGGGGCCTACTGGAGAGGTGACGAAAAAAACAAGCAGTTGACCCGAGTTTACGGAACTTCTTTCCCTAAGCAAAAAGATTTAACTGAATATCTTGAACTTCTTGAAGAAGCTAAACGTCGCGATCACCGTAAACTTGGTAAAGAACTTGAATTGTTTGCTTTTTCTCAGAAAGTGGGACAAGGTTTACCTTTATGGCTACCTAAGGGAGCTGCCCTTAGAGATCGATTAGAGCAATTTTTAAAGAGAGCTCAAAAGAAAGCCGGATACGAACAAGTTGTTACTCCACATATTGGACAAAAAGAACTTTATGTTACTTCAGGACACTATGCAAAATATGGAGCTGATAGTTTTCAGCCTATACACACTCCTGCCGAAGGTGAAGAATTTTTATTAAAACCAATGAACTGTCCTCACCACTGTGAAATCTACAATGTAAGACCTTGGTCCTACAAAGATTTACCAAAACGTTATGCAGAATTTGGTACAGTTTACAGATACGAGCAATCTGGTGAGTTACACGGACTAACTCGTGTGAGAGGATTTACTCAGGATGACGCACATATCTTCTGTACTCCGGAACAGTTGGATGAAGAATTCAAAAAGGTAATCGATTTAGTACTATATGTATTTGGTTCTTTAGGTTTTGAAAACTTTACGGCTCAGATTTCATTGAGAGACCAGGAGAATAGAGAGAAATACATTGGTTCTGATGAGAACTGGGAAAAAGCTGAAAATGCAATTATCAATGCAGCAGCCGACAAAGGACTAAATACGGTTGTAGAATATGGCGAGGCTGCTTTTTACGGTCCGAAACTTGACTTTATGGTTAAAGACGCTTTAGGCAGACAGTGGCAATTAGGAACTATTCAGGTAGATTACAACCTTCCGGAACGTTTTGAATTGACTTACAAAGGTGCCGATAACGAATTACACCGTCCGGTTATGATTCACAGAGCTCCTTTTGGATCAATGGAACGTTTCATTGCAATTTTACTGGAACATACTGCAGGAAATTTCCCACTATGGCTAATGCCTGAGCAAGCTATAATCTTGTCTTTGAGCGAGAAATACGAAATATATGCTAAAAAAGTTTTAGATTTGCTAGAAAATCACGAAATTCGCGCCCTAATTGACAACCGAAACGAGACTATCGGTAAGAAAATTAGAGATGCTGAGATGCAAAAAACTCCATTTATGCTAATTGTTGGTGAGGAAGAGGAGAAAAACGGAACGGTTTCTATCCGTCGTCATGGGCAAGAAGGAAAAGGTAACATTACAGTTACAATCGATGAATTTGTCGCTATTGTAAACGAAGAGATAAAAAAGACATTAAAAGTTTTTACAGTTTAACTTAAATTATAAAGTCATAGCAATAAGAAGCAACAGAGGTTACCAACCTCGAGTAGAAAAAAAGGATGCCCACAGAATAAACAACAATATTCGTGGCGTACAAGAAGTAAGATTAGTAGGCGAAAACATCGAACCAGGTGTATTTAAGCTTGCTGAAGCTTTACGATTAGCAGATCAATTTGAACTTGATTTAGTTGAGATCTCGCCAAACGCTGAGCCACCGGTTTGTAAAATCATGGATTACAAGAAATTCGTGTACGAACAAAAGAAACGTGATAAGGTGTTAAAAGCTAAGTCTACGCAGGTTGTCGTAAAAGAAATTCGATTTGGACCTCAAACGGATGAGCATGATTACGAATTTAAAAGAAAAAATGCGGAGAAGTTCCTGAAAGAAGGCGCTAAACTGAAAGCATTTGTATTCTTTAAAGGACGTTCTATCATCTATAAAGACCAAGGTCAGATCTTACTTTTACGTTTGGCAACAGACCTTGAAGAGCACGGTAAAGTTGAAGCGATGCCCGTTTTAGAAGGAAAGAGAATGATTATGTTCATTGCTCCGAAGAAGAAAAAATAATTATTTGCTTTAAGCAATAAGCTTTAAGCTTTAAGCAAATAGTTTATTTAAACTCCTGCTTAGAGCTTAAAGCCTAAAGCCTAAAGCTTTTGAAGATATAAGTAAGTAAGAATAAATTAAAACACTAGGAAAAATGCCTAAAATGAAAACAAAATCTAGCGCCAAGAAACGTTTCAAAGTTACTGGTTCTGGAAAGATTAAAAGAAAGCATGCTTTTAAAAGTCACATCTTGACTAAAAAATCTAAAAAACGTAAATTAGCTTTGACACACTCAGCGCTAGTTCACTCTACAGATATGAAAAGCATCAAACAACAATTAAGAATTATCTAATAAAAGTCGAAAGTTAGCAAGTCATAAAGTTGGAAAGTCAGTAGCTGACTTTAAACATTTGACTTAAAAACCTTAGACTAGAGAATTTCTTTAGGTTTAAAATTATTTATATAACCTTGGAGTATGGCTTTTAAGTTCCTTTGATTCAATTCAGGACGCCTGCTACAAAAACACATTAAAATTATGCCAAGATCGGTAAATTCAGTTGCTAAAAGAGCAAGAAGAAAAAAAATAATGAAGCAAGCCAAAGGTTTCTTTGGTAGACGTAAAAACGTTTGGACAGTTGCTAAGAATGCAGTAGAGAAAGCAATGTGCTACGCTTACCGCGATAGAAAACAAAACAAAAGAAATTTCCGTGCTCTATGGATTCAACGTATTAACGCTGGAGCTAGATTAGAAGGAATGTCTTATTCTCAATTCATGGGGAAAGTAAAAGCTAACGGAATCGAATTGAACCGTAAAGTTCTTGCAGATTTAGCGATGAACCACCCTGAAGCTTTCAAAGCAATACTTAATAAAGTAAAATAAACGTTTTATAAACTCAATTTAGATTACTTACTTATCATAGAAAAACCATCTCATTTAAACGGGATGGTTTTTTGCTTTTAGAGTTTTTTTTATTCAATTAATTATATTAAAATAACTTTGTAGTATGAAAAAATCACTTCTTATTTTATTAGCGCTACATTATTTGAATAGCGAAGCACAAGAAAACAAACTTGAAAAGAATACTATAAATACAATCATTGGACTAATTGACAAACGAGATTTAAATTGTTCAACTGAAATTGAGAGAGCCAAAGCAGATTTTAAATCAAAAGAAGTCTATTACTACATCCAACCTGAAGGCTATATTGACATCAATTATAACAGACATTTCCCATTCTTAAACCAATTACTTAAGAAAAAAGGAATTCAATTCTTATCATCAAAAGAAGTAGAAATATCCTCATTTTGGAAAGAGACTAATAATGGAAACTATCCATTAAAAACTAATTGCTATTGCAAAGCATCCAATAAATTATTAAATATAAAATATGGCCATAATTTCACAACAAAAATTGAACAAACAGCCGACAGTTTGTATGTAACTGATAGAATAAATGATATTTTCGAATACCCAAATGAGGTAGATCATTACTGCATAATATATCCAAAAGCTACAGATTTCCCTGATCAAAAATTTCAAATACAAAAGGATTTTTTTTCAAATTTTAAATTCCCTGATGGTTTTATTCATACCATAAATAAAAGAGATTTCATAGCAAAAACAAGGTTAATAATAAGGAGAGATAATAGCATTTCTGATATTAAGATAGATATTGAATTTGAAAATCCAGAAAATAAAAAATTTCATAGTGAAATAATTAGTCAACTTACTCATCACATTGAAAATGAAAATTGGAAAGCGGCTACTTCTAAAGGCATAAAAGTAAATAGCTCCTTTGAGATTAATTTTTATAATTAAATGATCGGCTTTTTCGAGTTTGAAGAATTATTGTTCTAAATAAATAAACGTTTTATAAACTCAATTTAGATTAACTACTTACCATAGCAAAACCATCCCGCTGAAACGGGATGGTTTTTTTGCTTTATATCCGTTTGCCAAATTATAATTTTTAAAACTACATTTGTATAAAACCTATAAAAATGTATACCGCTCTTTTTACTCATATCGGAAAGTTTGTAACTCTGGAAGCTTCTGAGATTGATCTCTTAGAAGCTGTTTTAAGTTTAGCAATCATTAAAAAGAAAGACCATGTACTTCGGGAAGGTCAGGTTTGCAACACTCTATATTTTATCGTTAAAGGATGCATGCGTCAATATATCATTAATTCGAAAGGAACTGAACAAACACTACAATTTGGAATAGAAAGCTGGTGGATTACAGATTACTTAAGCTACCACAACCACGTTCCTTCTCATTTTTATATTCAGGCGGTAGAGAATTCTGAGGTTATTGCCTTAGAGCAGTCTGTATTGGAGTCTGTACTAATTCAAGTTCCAAAATTGGAGCGCTACTTTCGCATTGTTTCCCAGAAGTCATTTGGAGCTGCACAAATGCGAATTAAGTTTCTGTTCACCATGTCGGCAGAAGAAAGGTATCATCACTTTAATAATCTGAATCCTGAGTTCGTTCAGCGCGTTCCGCAATACATGCTTGCCTCCTACCTTGATTTCTCAGCTGAATTTATGAGCAAAATCAGAGCCGGTAAAGTTTAATTCTGAGAAACTACGATTCTCAAATACTAAACCACTAAGCTCCTACTGGTTTTAGAGTATCAAAAAAAATAAATCTTGTCCATTTACATACCTCGTTAGCGAACTCAGAACTTAATACCTCAGAATTTCAGCAACTCGATAGTTTTCTTGAAGTAGTTCAAGTTTTTCAAAGCAGACATCCATGATCTTTGTATCAAACTTTAAAAACACTTCAAATGAAACCAAGAATCGTTATCCCAACAGTTGCACCGCAGGCTTACCAAGCATTACTTAACTTAGAAAAATACATCTCTACTACTTCACTTACACCAGTACACAAAGAATTAATTAAAATTCGTGCTTCCCAAATAAACGGCTGCGCGCATTGTATTAATATGCACACAACCGATGCCCGAAAACAAGGCATATCTGAACAGTACATTTATTTACTAAGCGCCTGGCGTGATACGGATATTTATACTGAGGAGGAAAAAGCTATTTTAGCTCTGACGGAAGAAGTAACACTAATTAGTCATCACGTTTCTGATGAAACCTATCAAAATGCTGCAAGTCTATTCAACGATCAATACCTTGCCGAAATTATCCTTACTATTATTACCATTAACTCCTGGAATAGAATTGCGATCACAACAGGATTAAGAGTTTCATAATTGTTTCAGAAATAAATCATACCGACAGTACAAAGAAAGCTTTCATACCTGAAAGCTTTCTTTGTATTTACCTAAAAATCAACCCTAAAAAATAAAATCAAATTTTATAGAAAAACAGGTATTTATACGCTTTTTTAAGAACTTTAATTCTTTACTTTTGGCGCATGATACCTTACAGAATGCGCATTTTCCTATTTATTACCTTTACTTTTTTTTCCCTGCAATCCTGTCAGAAAAAAACCTCAAATACTCCCAAACCCAAAAACACAAAACCCGAAATTGAAGAAGCAATACTAACTGCAGATCGCTTTTACAGCCAAAAAGAATTTGACAGCGCCTTTTTTTATTACAACAAACTACGATCGATTTGCAATCCGGTAACAGATTCGGAAAACTACATTACTTCTCTGAACCGAATGGCAGAGATACAGCAAGATCACGCTGATTATACAGGCAGCGAAAATACCATTAAAGAAGTACTGCCTTATCTTAAGTATGCAAAAAAACAATCGCAAATATGGAGCACTTATGTTATTTTAAGCATCAACTACTTAAATACGTACGATTACAAGAACGCCATATTATACAACCAAAAAGCCTTACGGTTACAAACAGAAGAGTGGCGAAAACTAGCAGCAAGAAATAACATCGCTGTTATCTTAATGGAAGAAGGGAAATACAATGAAGCTCTCCAGATCTTTTTGTCGTTGACAACAAAGAAAGAAGTTCTTAACAACGATGAATTTCAAAACAAAGCACTGGACAATATTGGATTCTGCTACTTTAAAACACACAATCCGAACGAAGCTCTTTTATATTTTAACAAAAGTCTTGAAATAAGGCAAAGAAAAAACCGTCCTTTTGATTTAGGTAAAAGCTATCTTCATTTTGCAAAATTCTACGAGAAAAGCAATTCTGCTTTAGCAAAAGAATACATGTTGTTAAGCTATGAAAAATTCACTGTTGCCAATAGTGTCGAAGACAGAATGTCCTCACTGGAGCTGCTGATTAAAAATACTTCTGATCAGGAATTAAGAAAATATGCTACAAAGTATGTAAATATAGTAGATAGTATATTTGAAGTAAGACAGAAAGTAAAAAATCAATTTGCAAGAATCAAGTACGATTCTAAAAGAGAGCGAGAAGAGAACTTAAAGCTAAAGTCTCAAAAAATCGAAAATGAATTACAAATAGAAAGACAGGAGAATAGAAATATTATATCCTACATCATAATTCTTGTGGCATTAAGTCTAGTTGTAATCCTGTATTTTTATCTCACATCTCGTGCAAATCGACAAAAGATCGAAGCAACTTATCAAAGTGAGACCCGTATTTCAAAGAAAATCCACGATGAACTGGCAAACGATGTTTATCACACTATGGCATTTATCGAAAACAAAAATCTCTCTATAGCGAAAAACAGAGAAAATTTATTAAAAAACCTAAGAGACATCTACTCGCTAACAAGTGATATTTCAAAGGAAAACTGCCCACTTGTTGCTAATAAAAACTATGCTGCTTCTTTAAATGAAATGATCTCAGAATTTAATAATTCCGAAACAAATATTCTAACTAAAGGTTTAGATACAATTTTATGGAGTGAAATTAAAAAAAATAAAAAAGTAGCTGTCTACAGAACTATTCAGGAATTATTGGTCAATATGAAGAAACATAGTTCCGCAACCTCAGTCCTTATAACTTTCAAAAAAACAAACAAAAACATACTAATTATCTACGTCGATAACGGTAAAGGTATTGATGCAAATCAAGTACTTACTAAAAATGGCTTAAACAATATCGAAAATAGAATTTTTGCTATAAACGGCTCTATTGATATCGATTCTTTTCCTGACAAGGGATTCAAAGTTTTTATTAAATTCCCTATAATACGATGAAAAAATTGATATTTACGTTCTTATCAAACAAGAATATTACAAACTGTTTAATAAGCCTTCTAACAGCCTTAAGTATATTCTTTTTCCTAGAATCCTGCTCGAAAAAAAGAGATACGGAATCTAAAAAAACAGATCATACCCGGGAAGTAAAAAGATTGACAGTTATTGCTGATAGACAATATGAAGAAGACAAACTTGATAGTGCTTTTCACAACTATAATAAAATCATACTACTCGCTGATATTAAAAATAATACTGTGGATTATGCAGATGCCCTAATCGCCATGGGATATATTCATCATTCGCAAGGTGATTATATCAATAGCGAGGCCGTTACTACAAAAATTTTACCTCTACTCCCACATTTAAAAAAAACAAGATTTGCCTGGAATACTTATAATATTCTGGGTTTAAATTATCTTGCTACCAAAGATTATGACAATGCGCTTTTATATCTAAAAAAAGCTTTAGCCCTAAAAACAAACCCGTGGAGACAACTTGAAACTTTAAGCAATATCGGCCTTATTTATATAGAACAACACCATTACAAGAAGGCAACAGACCTCTATCTTAAAATTACAACACAAGGATATTATGCCGATAAAAAAAAGCAGCATACTCTTGATGCTTATGATTATACTGAATATGCAACCATGATAGACAATTTGGGAAACTGTTTGTTTAAACTAAGAAACCCTCGGGCCTTAGTCTATTTTAATGAAGCATTGGAAATAAGATTAAAAGTAAAAGCTGATGAAGCATTACCCTTTAGTTTTAATCATCTTTCCGAATATTATTTATCAAAAAAAACAGCCCTGTCCAACCAATATGCAACCATGGGATACAAGGCTGCCTGCAAAATAAACGCTTTCGGAACCAAAAAAAAATCCCTAAAACTTTTAATAGCAACCAGTACCGCAAAAGACTTGAAAAAATACTCCAATGCTTACATCAAACTTATCGATAGTATGTCAGTTGCCCAGAAAAAAACGAAAAATCAATTTTCCGTAATTAAATACAATCTCAATCAAAGCAAAGAAGAAAATTTACAACTTAAAATCCAAAAAGCGGCACACGAACTGCAACTCGAAAAACAAAAAAACAGGTCTATAATTTCATACGTTATCATCTTTGTGATCACAATGCTATGCATGCTGACATTTATGCACTTACGCTCAAAAAACAGAAAAGAAAAAAAATATGCAGTTCTCGAAAGTGAAGTACGAATATCAAAAAAGCTTAGTGACGAATTAACGGATAATATGTACCAGATATTAGATTTCTCATCAAATACCAATCTCAATCAAGAAGAAAATAAAATAAAATTACTGAATGATCTTAATACAGTCTACTCCAAAACAAGAAATATTTCAAAAGAAAATAGCGCTATAGACACCAATGAAAACTATGGCCTTGTATTAAAAGAGATGCTTATAGAATACAAAACACCTGATTTAAATATTATACTTAATGGTTTCGACACAATTAACTGGAGAGTGCTTGAAAAAAACAAAAAAATAATCCTTTACAGGGTTCTTCAGGAGCTATTTGGAAACATGAAAAAACACAGTCAAGCCACATTAGTCATCTTAACTTTAAAAAAAACCAAAAAAAAATTGATTGTAATTTATAATGATAATGGCGTTGGAACCACTAATAGATCAATAATTCTAAAAAAAGGATTACAAAATGTGGAAAACCGTATTAAAACTATAAATGGAAATATTATTTTTGACTCAAATTCTACAACAGGTTTTAAATTAAGTTTCAATTTCCCCAAATAAACAAAATAATATGTTCAAAAAAATTTTAGTTGCCGAAGATTTAGACAGTATCAGCATTGCCGTAATTCAAGCGCTTGAAGAACTAAACGTTCCTGTAATTGACCATGTCAAATA
>NZ_CAGKLC010000131.1 GCF_903469665.1 Flavobacterium sp. UGB4466
GAGTGAGCAATATAGATTTTTTCTTGTTCAGATTATCTAATCTTTTTGCTTAATCCCCAACTTTTGAACCTGATCCCGGACTTCGCGTAAATCTTAGCGCTCTTTGCGGTTAAACCAAACAAATAAAAACAAAAAATCCACAAAGCTTAAAAAAAACTTTGCGGACTTTGCGTAAACCTTAGCGCACCTTGCGGTTAAAATCAGAATAGCCTTAAATCAAAAAAGCCATCCACAAAAGTGGAAAGCTTTTCATTGGTCTAACTACTAAACCAGCTACGAGTTACAAAGTCGTAGCAAAACAACACAACTAATCTTAGATACCGTATTTGGGCAAAAAAGCCTTTCCGTTAAGAAAGGCTCTTCCCAATATTGCGGTCTGGACGGGACTCGAACCCGCGACCCCATGCGTGACAGGCATGTATTCTAACCAACTGAACTACCAAACCTCTGCGTTATTGCGGTTGCAAAGATAGTACAGAATTTCGTTTCTGCAAGTGTTTTTTGAAAAAAAATTAAATAAATTTTCAAAGTTTTACCCAAAGTTTTGTTTTTCAACTAAATATGTCGTCAATATTTTTTCAAAATTGTCCCCTACATTTACCGGAACGTACTTAATATGGTTCTTTGCACAGGTTAAAGCCAGGTTTTTAAAATACCCTTCTACCCTTTTTTCATATTCCGCTTTTACGTTATCAGCAAAAATCGATACTTCTTCACCTGATTCCAGGTCAATAAACTTGCGCGGCGTGTTATCAAAGTCAAATTTTAATTCGGTTTGATCGTCGACTACATGAAACAGTACCACTTTATGTTTGTTGTGTTTCAGATGCTGTAAGGCATTAAAAAGCTTCTCATCCTCTTCGGCCTGAAACATATCTGTAAAAAGAATAATCATCGAACGACGATGCATTTTCTCTGCAATCTGATGCAAATACGTAATCGTATCGGTACTTTTTTTTCCTTTTGGCTGTTCCAGTAACTGTTCTAATTTATTGAGCAGCATTCTGTGATGACGATCACTTCCTTTCTCGGGAGCATAATATTCATAACTGTCCGAGAACACGCTCAAACCAACAGCATCGCGTTGTTTTTTAAGGATATTCATCAATACAGCAGACGCCAGAACAGAAAACCCAATTTTCTTTTCGTAAAAGGGCTGATTTGATTTTAGTTCAGGATAATGCATAGACGATGAATTATCGACAATAATATGGCATCTCAAATTGGTTTCTTCCTCAAAACGTTTGGTGTACAAACGATCTGTTTTGGCAAACAGCTTCCAGTCGATATGTTTAGTGCTTTCTCCGGCATTATACACTTTATGCTCAGCAAATTCGGCCGAAAATCCATGAAACGGACTTTTGTGCATCCCCGAAATAAACCCTTCTACCACCTGATTCGCCAACATTTCGAGATGTTGAAAACTGGAGACTTTTTCTATTTCCGATTCAATTTTCATTCGGTTTCTTTTTTAATATTTTGTGCGCGGTACAAACCATCTGTTGCCTGCATTAATTTTCTTTTCAGAATTGGACTAAAATTAGGATTCTCTTTTAAAAATCGCTGTACCTCATCAAAAGCATATTTCGATGAATATTTCCCAATGGTATTGTTCAGCCAGTCTTTTGGAAAGAAGATATCTCCCGTTCTCTGAATTTCATCAACCAAATCTAGCGAAAATCTAATATACCTCTGAGCACTTTCCTGACGTAATGGATGATTTATATTCGCTAAACCAACAGAAACCCATGCTTCTTTTTCTCTGTTGGCATCGTCTTTTAAAGATTGTACAAAAGCATCACGTACCCCTTCGTCTTTAGATAATGAAGGAAGCAGAAATTCAAATCGTTTTTGCTTGTCGGGATTGCTAATCGAAGTCTTGGTCTTATTCAGAATCCCATCTGCTTTTTCATGCTTAAAAATTGCCAGATTCATGGCCATGTTCGTATAATCGTCTTCGTTTAATTTCAAACCTGAAATTACCATTTCTTTACTCCAAATCGCATATAATTTTGCTTTTCCTGAATCTGAATAAGCAATCGAACTGAACAAATTAAACAATGTTTTCTTGATATTGCTAGGCAAATTGGTCTTCAAACGATCCAAAACTACTTCTTCAAGCTGTTTTTGTGCTATATTTTGCTGTTTTTGAGTGAGATATTTCCAAAAAACAGCACTGGTTTGATTCGTAATTATTTTCAGCACCAATTCATTTTGCTCCTGCTGAATTCCTTTCACAAAACAATCGAAAGCTTTTGCCGGAGCAACATTTCCCGTTAAGGTATTTTCATAAATATTAATATAAGTTGAAGCTCTTGCCACCTCATCCTTTAGACTTAAAACAGAATCTAAATTATTCCCGTCAAGCGGAAAAACACCATATCCAAAACCATTATAATTGTAAATAACAGCTATTGGTTTTTCAAGTCCAATTGCTTCTTTGAGTGACAAACTTTTGTCTTTTATAGTAGCACTGATCACTTTTACGTTGTTGGGATAAACCAAACCAATATCAAAAATCTGAGGCCATACATTAGCCGAACGATCTTCTGCCTGCTGTGTAATTTCAAAGCTCGAAATTCGGTTTTGAGCATCGTAGGTAATCTTATCCGTAAAAATGGCTCTTCCTGATTGATTTACCCAGACTTCGCTCCATTTTTTCATATCCAAAGGTGTTTCGGCATCCAGAATTTCCACCAGATTGTTCCAGTCAGCATTGTCGTTGGCGTACTTTTTAATATACTTTTCGATTCCTTTCTGAAAGGCTTCTTTTCCCATCGAAGCTTCTAACTGACGCATCATAATAGGGGCTTTGTTGTAAATAATAGCTCCGTACAATGAACCCGCATTTTTAAGATTGGCAAGATTTTGTTTGATTGGATGCGTACCCAACGAGCGATCTTCTCCATACGCATTAGGATAGTGTGCGGTTAGAAACTGTAAATTATGGTTGACTTTAGGAAAAATCGGATTCATAATTTTATCGGCCATGAAATTGGCAAAAACCTCTTTCATCCAGACATCGTCAAACCATTTCATGGTGACCAAATCTCCAAACCACATGTGCGAAGTTTCGTGTGCAATCAATTTAGCACGGTCTAATTTTTCACTGTCTGTGGCGCTATTATCCAGAAACAAAGTTGATTCTTTATACTGTATCGCTCCAACATGTTCCATTCCGCCATACTGAAAAACAGGAATCGAAGCAAAATCAAGTTTTTGAAACGGAAACGGATAATTGGTGTATTTTTCTAAAAAATCTAAGGATTGTCGGTGCAAATTAAAAATAGTATCGGTACTTACTCTTATTTTTTCTTCATTGTTTTCGCGATACAACATGGTCATTTCCTTAAATCCCAATTTCTGCGTTACCGTTTTGAATTTTCCTGCAACAAATGAAAACAGATACGTACTCATTTTATCTGATTCTCCAAACCCCCAAAACATATAATTAAGGTTTTTAACTACTGCTTCGTGCACTCCTGTAATTGGGGCATTAGATAAAACTACCCATTCTTTAGGAACCATTAAACTTAATTGATAAGTCGCTTTAATATCCGGTTGATCCAAACAAGGGAATAAAGTACTGGCACGATCGGGAACCAATAAGGTATACAAGAAATCATCATTTCGGTTTAAGGACAAATTTCCCGCTATAAAAGAAATAGCAATTCTGTTTTTCCCTAAAATCAAGTCTTTAGCAGCAATAATAATATGTCCTTTCTCATGAACAATAGCAGTGTTTTTATTATTAACCTGAATCGATTTTATGTTCTGAGTTTTCTCTTTAAAATCCAAACATAAAGGTTCACTCAAATCTGAAATTGTCAGATTTAAAGTCAAACTCGAATTGATTTCCTTTTGTTTTTGCGGCGGAATCTCAAAAGAAAGTCCATAAGTCACATTTGAGATTTGTTTTTTTCGAAAATGTGCTAACTGTTCTGAAACACCGTCCTCTAAAATTAATTTTTCTTTTTGTTTCGATTGGGAAAAACCAATTGTAGTAAACACAAAAAAGCAGAGTAAGCTATAGGAAATTTTCATTTTTAAAGGAAATTAAGATTCGTTAAAAATAAAAAAAGTTTGCCACTAATCTCACGAATGAGCATGAATTAAAATTCTTTTGCCACAGATTGAAAGAACTAATACCGATTGTATATTCAATATAGTCCAATTGCATTGTACTATTTTCATATTACATCGGCATTATATCAAAAAGCATTGGACTAAAATATAAGTAAAATTGATATAAAAAGATTTTTCAATCTGTTAAAAACCTTTAAACATAAAAAAGGTCCGACTTTCGCCGAACCTTCTTTATATAAATTATAATCTTTCGATTACAACAAAGCGTCTAAACTATCTGCGTAGGTTTGTTTAGGAGCAACTCCTACTTGTTTCCCTACTACTTCACCGTTATGAAAAACCAAAACAGTTGGTATATTACGAACACCGTATTTTGCAGCAAATTCCTGATTAGCATCTACATCTACTTTACCTACTACAACTTTACCTGCGTATTCGTCGCTTAATTGGTCAATGATTGGACCAACCATTCTACAAGGACCGCACCATGCTGCCCAAAAATCTACCATTACCGGTTTATCTGACTTCAAAACTACTTCATCAAAAGTAGCATCTGTAATTGCTAATGCCATAATTTTTTGTCTTTTAAAATTATTGTCTGAATTGTTTCGTTTCAAACTAGACCACAAATTTAAAAATTAAATACAAATGAAACACCATAACCAAATTAGTTTTCATTATAAATGTATTGTCATTAATTATATTCATTCAAAAAACAAAATTTATAAGTTTTAACCTACTCAAGTCTAAATTGTATCTTTTTAAAGAAACCTCCATATTTTCCCTTATCTTTAAGGATTCAGAAAATTCTTCCCGATGAAAGCAGCTTTACTCCACATCAAAAACTTTTTTCAATCGCTTCATTTAAAAAAATACGCCAGACGTTTTAGCATTTTCATATTAGGAATCATTACTTTACTCCTTCTTGCCTGTGGCGGATTATCGATTTATTTTAACCAAAATAAGACCGAAATTATCACTAAGATCAACACCAAAATCAATGAAAACATCAACGGTAAATTTCATATTGGAGATTTTCATTATAAGTTTCTGACTGGTTTTCCCAACTTTACTTTGGCCTTAAAGGAGGTTGAAGTCAAAGACAATCAATGGCCCACACACCAGCATACTTTATTAAAAGCTAAAGAAATTGAGGTGCGCCTGAACATTTGGAGTTTGGTACATGACGAAATCAACATTCGTAAAATCCTCATCAACGACGCGGCTATCTATGTGTATAAAGCGCCGAACGGCTACTCGAATGCCGATATCTTTAAGCCGAAAAAGAAAAAAGCACCGGAAGACCAATCAGATACCGAAACTACAATTGACCAGATTGAACTAAACGGAGTTCATTTTACGTTAAACAATTTGCTTGGGCATAAATTGTTTGATTTTGATGTCGATCGCTTACAATCGAAAGTAGAGCATGACGGCGACAACTGGCAAACCGACGTTTATCTAAACACCCAAATTAAAAGTCTTGCTTTTAATACCGTACACGGAAGTTTTGCAAAACAAAAAGAACTTAAAGGTACTTTTGCAGTAGCTTACTCTGCTCCAAAAGAAAGAATTGACGTGGTGACTAAGGACCTAAAAATTGGAACAGACTCTTTTGATATCATCGCTTTTTTTAATCTGGCTAAAGGAAATGCTCTTTTCGGAATCAATATCAGTACATCTATTTTGTGGCAAAATGCGGCAAACTTATTATCGGCAAACATCAGTTCTAAGCTTAACCGATTTAATCTGAAAAAAGAAATTGAAGTAAATTGCGACATCAAAGGCGACTTTAATGCCGAAGGTGATCCCAGAATTGTCGTTCAGGCAATTGCCAAAAACAACGAACTTTCTATACCGGATGGATTGATTAAAGACTGTCATTTTAAAGGCATTTTCACCAATAATTTCAAACCAACGGCCGGTTATAACGATGCCAATTCGGCTATTATTCTAACGAAATTTACGGGGGAATACGAAAACATTCCGCTTACCATTCCGCAATTGTCGATCAATAATCTGGAGAAACCGCTTGCCACCGGAAATCTAAGTTCTGATTTCGATATTGAAAGACTCAACCAAATAAGCAACGACAAGTGGATTCAGTTTACAGCCGGTCATGCCAAAGCCAACCTAAAATTTCAATTTGACATTGTTGATCTGTACATTACCAAACCGCGTTTTATTGGCAAAATAGATATTGACGACGCCTCGTTTCATTATATTCCGAAGAATGTTCGTGCCGTAAAAACCAACATTCATCTTGACTTTACCGAGAAAGCTTTACTCATCAAACAAATTGCTTACAAACACAATAAGAATACGATTTTCGTCGAAGGAGAAATTGACAATTTCCTGAACCTCTATTATGATGCTCCCGAAAAAATGATTGTCAATTGGAAAATCTATTGCCCTAATATCGATCTCAAACAATTTCTGGGCGTTCTGGCCAGTTCACAAAAAGTAAAAGGCTCGGCCAAGACTGCCAAAAGACCCACGATTTCGAATCATCTGAGAAGTGTAATTGACAAATGCTCGGTGGTGATCGATATCAAAGCCGACAAAATCAATTACAACAAACTCATTGCCACCAATACCATAGCCCGAATTCAGATGCTGGACTCGAAACTGCTCATTAAAAACGGCTCGCTGCAAACGTCTGGAGGCACTATTACTTTTGACAGTGAAGTGGTGCCAAACGGAAAAAACTATGCTTTCAGTTCGAATGCTCAGGTAAACAAGGTCGAAATTGCAAGCTTTCTGAAATCGTTTAACAATTTCGGGATTCAGTCTTTCAGCCCCAACAACATCAAAGGAAAACTAACGAGTACAGCCAGTGTAAACGGTTTTATCAATAGTCGTGGCGAATTGATTAGCAACTCCATGCGCGGAAAACTGGATTTTAAAGTCAATCAGGGCGCTTTGGTTAACTTTGAACCTATTGTAAAAATCGGCAAGTTTGCCTTTCCGTTTCGCGATGTCGAGAACATCACCTTTAGCGATTTGTCCGGTCAGCTCAATATGCGTGGAGAGCAGATCGACATCAACAATCTCACTATAAGTTCCAACGTGTTAAACATCGATGTCAACGGAATTTACTCTTTTGGCCGAGGCACCAATCTCGCCCTCACCGTCCCCCTTCGAAACTCTAAAAACGACGCCAAACTCGCCACCCAAGCCGAACGCGACGCCGTCCGCGAACGTGGGATCGTCCTACATTTACTTGCCGTTGACGATAACGGAAAAATGAAAATTAAATGGGGGAAGAGGGATAAGTAGAATTATTCGCAACACCATTCCCTCCCAATTTTGTCATTCTGAGGAACGAAGAATCACACCAGTAACTCGACAAAGGCTTGCCACTCTAAGCGAAGTCGAAAAATCGTTTGCAACTTGAAATTTGGGCTTTAAAAATATTGGAATTTCAATTTAAAGGAGCTGCTTACTTCGTCAGTTCGCTTTGGCTCGAGTCCTGCTGTATAATTTATCTTTTGTATCCGCCGCGGCGGATACAAAAGGATACCGTTCCCATCAGAGCTAGAGGTTTTGGTTTCGTGAGAAGTTTAGAGTTAACCTCTAATGATTTGAGATTTTAGACCTCTATCATACTTTCTATGACACCCAGTTCCTTTATAAGTAACCGTTTTACTTCAAATATGCAGTCTTTTTTTAACGGTATTCCAAATACAAAAATGACATTTGTAATTTCATTTATTGCGTTTTTATACTTTATTGTTTTAATTTCCAATTGGTCAGATGGATAGCACAAAAAACCAAACTTCAAATATCTCTTACTGAATGAAGTATATGCCATAATCTGATGCAAATCATGTCTATAATCATCTTTAAGAGTCTCACTATTACTAAACTTATTATACAAGTTTGATTTATATTTAGCATCAATAAACACCATTAAATCTTCCTTCTGATAAATAGCATCCGGCTCGATATGTTTTAGCTCCCAAGAATAATACTTAGACGTTTTAGAATGAAATTTAAAATTTGAAAATAATCTACCACCTGTTTCTTTAGCAACTTCTCTGAAAATATATTGAACAAATTTTTCAAAAACATCGCAAAAATCAACTCTCCAAGCAGTACAATCAATTAAATTAAAGTTCAATACCTTATTAGCTTGTTCTTTACAAGATTTCACAATTACATTATCAGATGTTTTAACTGTAATATTATTCGTTATTTTTGGTTTGTGATAATATAATTTTTCTTCAATGAAATTCAACCTTGCTCTGATTGTGTTTTTAATCCTTAGAGGAGTATTTGAAGAAAGCAACTCACCCTTACAAATGTCAAATACATAACGTACTTCTGCATACTCACTATGAAATTCACTTAATACATTTTTTCGAATAGGAAACTTTAATCGTTTTTCAATTTTAAATTCATTGTTGATGTACTTATTCCAATTTATTTGTCCATTTGGTTGATTTGATATTTTTTCAACATTATCAAATTTACACCAAGACTTAGATAATAAAGCTTCAAGAGAGGCAATGAATTTTACTGCTTCTAAATATAGTGGCGGTCGAAAATTTTTACCCGAAGCAAGAGGTAAGCTATCAATTACTTCCGGGCTTATTTCTCCACCAAGTAAATTCAAAATTTCGATATAATCTTCAAAGCGATCACTACCAGTAAATCTAGGCATTACTACAAAATCACCTATTTGTTTACCGGTGTCAGATGCTCTTAGTGGAATAGTTCCAATGAAGCCAGATGATCGAAAAACTAAGGAGATATTTTGGTCATTACCAATTATCAATGGCTGAATATCTAAAAATTTAAATTGAGCTAAATTATATTCTATAAATTTTTGAAGATTCTGACCGATAATTCTTCGATCAGCCGATTTAAACCATTTTTTTTGCAAATAAACTCCGCTTAACTGTCTGGATTGTTCAGTTAAGCAAGGCATCTCAAAAAAAACATCTAACAACTTACTCATTCAAAAAGTGATTGATTTATACGTGAAGTAAAATAATTATTAAATTCTTCTTTAGCATTTCTAACCAATCCTTCTTGCAAATATTCTTTTATCAACGGAAATATTTCATACTGAATTCTACTTTTCATTTCTTCTTCACTTTTTGCAATAAAATAACCTTGTCCAGGTTGTAATGAAAGTTCATTACTAGAAGCGTACCAATCAAAAATTTCATTAATTTTCAAGAAATCCTCAAAAAAGAAATATTCAGAATTATTTATTTCAAAAACACTCAAATTTGACAAATTTTTCTTTTTCCCATTAATTGGTTTTGGTTTTAAATCATACCAAGCAAATCTTCTTCTCAATGCAAAATCAACTACCGACAAACTTCTATCGGCAGTATTCATAGTTGAGATCACATGAAAATTATCAGGTAATTTATTAATTTTAAAGTCCGGAGAAATTTCTATTTCAACATCCCATTTGTCCATTTTGTGTTCAAACAAATAAAAAATAGGTCCTAAAACATTAGAAAGATTTGCTCTATTAATC
>NZ_CAGKLC010000132.1 GCF_903469665.1 Flavobacterium sp. UGB4466
CCATAAATCTTAAATATTTAAAATTAATAGAAGAATGCGTTTTGTATGCCCTAATTTTTAACTCATCCTTTTTATACAAATTTAAAGTATTGTTGTTAAAATTAAATTTAAAGATACCTTCCTGATCTACTAAAACATATAAATTATTCTGATTGTCAAAAGAAATATTCTTGAAACCTGAAAAAAAATAACTACGGCTAGTAGCTAATGTAGTGACTTTCCATCCATTTACGGTGTTTTCGATTTTACGGATTGAATTTCCAAGGTAGTTATTGTCTCCTCTGTCTATTACATATATTATATTATTCCTTATTATAATTTGGGATACGTCTTTAAAACTGGCATCTGCTCCAATACCATCTTTTACTTCATCTTTCCCGGAACCTGCAATCAGTGTTTCTTTGCTCAATAATGGATTTACTTCTTTTATCGTAAGTGAACCAGTATCAAAAACAATATAAGAATCGTTAGTATAATTACAAATCGCATTTAAAATGATAGGTTTAGAATTTGTAACTCCCAAAGGTTTCATTGTGTAATAACTAGTAACTGATTTGTAATTATTTGTAAAATTATAAATCATATTCCCTACTTCATGATCATTAGTTGTTATCAGAATTTCGTTTTTTTCATTCTTGGTCAATCTATTATAAAAAAAACGTAAGTCGTGAAAAGTTTTAAGTACAGCTACTTTACCATTTCTATCAATCGTGTATAAATTTGCCAGTACGGCTCCTCTTCCGGCAATATAAACTATGTTATTGTTATCGACAACGAAACCATCAATTTCAGTCGGAATTTCAGAATCTGTTATATAGTCCGCTATTAATTCTCCAGGAATGTTTTGATCATTTTCATTATTACTGCATGATGTTAACACTACTAATAAAATCATTAAACGTATTATTTTTTCTTTCATTTGTTTAAACTATTTTTTTAAGATGTAAGATGAGATTATTTTTTATAAAAACTTCGCTTTCAATTCCGGAGTAGGAATCATACAGCTTTCTTTTTTACCATACCAATTGTATCTGTTTTTAGCAACATAATCATAAATACGGTCGCTGATAAAAATGGGAATAATCCTAAAAATTTCTGAAAGCCTCCAAAGACCACCAAATTCTTTTGCAATAGCTATTACTGCTGAAGATTTATAAAAGTAAGCAGAGTCAGGATTCAATAATAAAATACTGTCCATTTTTGCAAAACTAATCCCCAACTGCTTACAAATCGAAATCCCTAATTCTGATTGCAAAGCTACAAATCTGAAAATGTCATTTTTGTCATGCTTGATTATAAATTGTACGGCAGAGTTACAGAGATTGCAGATGCCATCAAAGAGAACTATTTTTTTATTTGCGGGTAAATCAATCATTTTTTAAACATGTACTATTTTGAAGGAACAATTCCTTTATTTGTTTTATCTATTGTTGTTTTGTTTTCAATAGTATTTGAAGATTAAAAACGGCTTTTATAAAAGATTTTTAAGAGGTTTTTAAAATAAAGTGATCTTCTTATTGATTTTTAAAGAATTAATGCTTTAAATCTCTTTATTTTGATTTTTACCAAGAAAAACGCCAATTTTACTACTTTTTTACTGCTTCAACCAACTCCAGCTCGTCTAAACTTACTTTCGAAGTGAAAATGCCATAATTTACCGTTGCTTTATTTTTTTCTATCGCGTCAATACTTCCAACAGATCTTCCGTCAAGCATTCTTACACGATCACCAACTTTTAGAATTGGTTTTGGTTTTTCGACTATAGGTTTAAGTTTCTTTTCTTTTTTCTCCTTTCGAATTTCTTCTACTTTAACAGTGATTTCGGCAATTACTTCTTTTTTCTTTTCAATTATTGCTTTCGTTTCTTTTGGAGTAACTTTTTTGCGTTTTGAATTTTCAATCTCGACTATTTTCAAAAATTCACCAATAAGTTCCTTTTTGTTTTTATTGTTAAAGTATTTCTCTGAAATGTCTTCGATTTTCTGACCGATATAAATGGTTTTCTGATTACTATCATACAGTTCCTGATAACTTTCCAGTTTTTGCTTGATCTTAACGTTGATGTTTTCCATCTTTTTGCTTTCTTCACGAGCCCTGGTTTCTTCCTCTTTCAGATTAAGAGAAGTTTTTTCAAGCTTAGAACGCTCCTTTTGAAGGGTTGCAATCGTTTTATCAAAACGAACTTTGCCTACTTCAATTTTCTTTTTTGCACGATTAATCAATCCAAAAGGAATTCCGTTTTTTAAAGCTACTTCAAAAGTAAATGAACTTCCAGCCTGACCTAAAGCCAGTTTGTACATAGGTTCTAAAGTTTTTTCATCAAACATCATGTTGGCATTGGTTGCGTATGGCAATTCATTAGCCAAAATCTTTAGATTGGAATAATGAGTGGTTATAATCCCAAAAGCTTCACGATGATAAAATTCTTCCAGGAATATCTCTGCCAAAGCACCACCTAATTCCGGATCAGACCCTGTACCAAATTCATCAATTAAGAACATAGTCTTCTTGTTGCATTTTTTCAGGAAGTAGTTCATGTTCTTTAATCGGTAGCTATAGGTACTCAGGTGATTTTCAATAGATTGATTATCTCCAATATCTGTTAAAATCCTGTCAAACAAAAAGGTTTCGCTTCGTTCGTGAACCGGAATAAGCATCCCGGATTGCAGCATTAATTGTAATAAACCTACCGTTTTTAGCGAAATTGTTTTACCACCTGCATTAGGTCCTGAAATCACAATGATACGATTATCCTGCTTTAGCTCAATGGTTTGCGGATGAGTAACTTCATTTTTCTGTTTGTTGTTCAGATATAAAATCGGATGATACGCTTCTCTAAAAAACAACCTTCTTTCTTCTGTAATAGTAGGCAAAATTCCGTTGATTCGATTTGCATATTTTGCTTTTCCGGCTACAACATCAATATCACTCAAAAAATCCTGATATTCAATTAATAAAGGCAAGTACGGACGAATTGCATTTGATAATTGCTTCAAAATTCGGGTAATTTCTTCCTTCTCTTCGTATTCTAAATTGGCTAATTCTCTGGAGTATTTTAATGTAGCTTCAGGTTCGATATAAGCAATACTTCCGGTTTTCGAACTTCCTAAAATAGAGCCCTTCACTTTTCGTCGGTACATGGCTAAAACGGCCAAAACTCTTCGGTTTTGCACAAAACTTTCTTTGATATCATCAAGATAACCAAGGCTATTGTACTGTGTAAGAGCGACCCCGAAACTTTGATTTACTTTACCGCGAACCAGGTTCATACCCTGACGAATACTCAGTAAAGCCGGCGAAGCATTGTCTTTTATTTCACCATATTTGTCTACAATCGCATCAATAGTGGTCACAATATCTTTTGTGTATTCAACACGTGAAGCTCTCGCATTTAAATTTGGATAATAATCATCAAACTTTTTAAGGAAATTTAGTAAAAAGTTGGAAGTCGAAGAGAGTGTAGCAATTTTTCTAAAACTTCCCACTTCAAGAAAACTATCTTCAATTGCCAAAAACTTAATCTCGTGAGTTATAGCGTCAAATCCGTGATTGGGAATGGCGTTATTATTTTGAAAAGAGGAAACATATTCTGATGTTTGCATCAAAGCCTGCATCAAAGTTTCCTGATCTCTAAAAGGTGTTATTTGTAAAGCTTTTTCTTTTCCTATATCAGTATTACAGCCGGCTGAAATGGTTTCGAGTACCGTAGGAAATTGTAAATCTTGTAATGTTTTTTCGGTTATAGATATCATTATATATCGTAAGTTGTAAAGGTTCAAAGTTACAAAGTTTTGAAACGAAATAGCACTATTAATTAGTACTTTGAAGAAAACTTTGCTTAATTTGTGATAAAATTTAAAAAATGGAAATCAATCTTTCTCCTGATTGGGAAACGGTATTAAAAGATGAAAATCAAAAAACTTATTTTTCTGAGCTAATGAAAACTTTGGAAATTGAATATCAAACATATACTTGTTATCCACCTGCAGAATTGATTTTCTCCGCTTTTAATACCTGTACTTTTCAAAACTTAAAAGTTGTCATCATAGGACAAGATCCTTATCATGGAGAAGGAGAGGCGAATGGATTGAGTTTTTCTGTAAATGATTCCGTTAAAATTCCACCGTCACTGCGAAATATTTACAGAGAACTAAATGACGATCTCGATTCGATCTTTATGCCAACTTCGGGCAATCTTGAAAAGTGGGCAAAACAAGGTGTTTTACTTTTAAATGCATCCTTGACGGTTCGCAAAGACAGCCCAAATAGTCATAAACATTTGAAGTGGAATTTGTTTACAGACACTGTAATTCAAGCCATTTCGGATCAAAAAGAGAATGTTGTTTTCCTCTTATGGGGAAGCTTTGCTCAGAAAAAAGGCGCTAAAATTGATCGTTCCAAACATTGTGTTTTAGAATCCGGACATCCTTCACCTATGAGTGCTAATCAGGGAAAATGGTTCGGAAACAAACATTTTAGCAAAACCAATGATTTTTTGAAATCCAAAGCAATCAAAGAAATCGACTGGCTGTAGAAACGGATAACTAGTTAGAATCAGTTTTTAGCACAATAAAAATGTTGCTGATTACTACAATAACAGACCTATTCTTTAGTGTCTTTTTTAATGATCTCTTCCAGAATAGCTTTGTTCTCGTAGTTGATTACCTTTAAAATAATCTCTTGATTTTTAGCTGTTTTACCTTCAATGATATAAAGTTTTCCTTTGCTTACAGGTACATTGCTTTTGTCAAAATCAACATCACCAAATGTCAGTGTACTTTTAATATCTGCGGTGTCAACCCATTTTTCATTTAAAGTCTGAATTGCTTTTTCGGAATACTGAAAAGGCTTAGTGCGTAAATTATTTAAAACTCTGGCGTTTGGAAAGTAGTTGCAACGTGTATCTTTTCCACTGAACACAAGGGCTACAAAAAAGCATCCCATAACCAAACCAATCAAATAATATGCAAAACGATGTACGAACTTCATGAAATATATTTTTTGCAAAGGTACACTAAAGTTCCCTTAAAATACAAGTAAATTAATATCGTTGTCCGGTAAATCAAACCATTCCCCAATTGCTTTACTGGTCAGGATTCCGTGATACATGTAAATTCCATTTTTTAATCCTTTATTGCATCGTATAGCACTTTCCAAACCGCCGTCTTCCGCAATTTGAAGCAAATAAGGAGTAAGGATATTGCTTATGGATAATGAAGCTGTTTTAGAATATCTGGAAGGGATATTAGGCACACAATAGTGCAGCACATTGCTTTTTATAAAGGTTGGTTTTTCATGAGTGGTAACTTCTGAAGTTTCAAAACAGCCTCCGGTGTCAATACTCACATCTACAATTACAGCACCTTTTTTCATGTGTTCGACCATTGTTTCCGTAACAATAATAGGACAACGCTCTTTACCGCGCATGGCACCAATTGCCACGTCACAACGTCTTAAAGCTTTTAGTAGTGCTTTTTGCTGAACAGTTGAAGTAAAAATACGTTGGTTAAGACTGTTCTGTAAACGACGTAATTTGGTAATTGAATTGTCAAAAACTTTCACATTTGCCCCCAGTCCTATGGCCGTTTTTGCAGCAAACTCACCAACGGTTCCAGCACCCAGAATAACAACATCAGTAGGAGGGACTCCAGTGATATTACCAAACAAGAGACCTTTTCCAAACTCGTCCGTAATCATTAATTCGGCTGCGATAAGAATAGAAGCTGTTCCTGCAATCTCACTTAGTGATTTCACAGCAGGATAGGAGCCATCTTCGTCTTTTATGTACTCAAAAGCCAGTGCCGTTATTTTTTTCTGTGCTAAAGCTTCAAAGTATGCCTTCTTCTTAGTTTTTAATTGAATGGCCGAAATTATGATAGTTTCCGGATTGATCATTTCAATCTCGGCTGTTGTAGGAGGTTCTACCTTAAGAAGCATTGGACAGCCAAACACTTTCTTTGTATCATTTGTTACTTCAGCTCCTGCATCAGAGTACTCTTTATCACTATAACTGGAGCTTTCTCCGGCTCCTGATTCAATCATTACCCTATGCCCCTCATAGGTCAACGCACTAACAGCATCCGGAGTCAGACAAATACGACGTTCCTGATAACTTGTTTCTTTAGGAATTCCTATAAAAAGCTCACTTTTGAATCGGCCAATTTCAAGTTTTTCTTCTTGTGGCAACAATTGCTGTTTCGTAAATGGGGTTAAGGTAATTGACATGGGTTGTGCAAAAAATTAAGAGTACAAATTACGTAAAAAGTTTTAAAATCAATGTAAAAATTCTGCTAATAGTTGTTTAAGAATTATAACAGAATTTTTTCCATTTTTATATCAGCTCTTTCGTAACTCACGTCACCCAAAGGAACTTCACTAAAACCAAATTTCTCATATAAAAGAAGTGCAGGAAGCAGTATGCGATTGGAATACAAAAACAGCTTTTTAATATGGTTCTCTTTTGCAACAGTCATGCAATGTGTTAACAGTTTGTTTCCAACTCCAAGGCCTTGTGCTTGATCCGAAACAGCCATTTTACTCAATTCAAAGGTAATGTGATCAACTTTCATTAAGGAAACAGTTCCGATAATTTCACCGTTATATCTGGCATAGAAGATTAATCCGCCTTTATCGATAATTTCTTCTTGTGGGTTAGAAAGTACCAACTCGTCTTTTTCTTCTACTTTAAAATACTTTTTAAGCCATTCCAGATTTAGAATCTTAATGTGTTCTTTTAAATCAGTTGAAAAAGAGATAATTTCTACGGTATTTTGGGTATTCATTTTTATTTTCTTAGTGTCTTTATGTAGACCTTTCGCCTTTTGTTGAAAGTTTTAGGATAATTTTAATTCTCTTTTTCCATCTGCCAGCAGTTCAATTGTGATGGTTGAAGTTTCTTCCGGCAGTAAGCTTGCAATTTTCTCAGACCATTCAATAAAACACCAATTTCCGGAATACAAGTAATCGTCAACTCCCATGTCTAGTGCTTCCGTTTCTTTGTTTAATCTATAAAAATCAAAGTGGTAAACAATTTGATTGTTAGAAGTATAATATTCATTAACCAAAGAGAAGGTTGGACTACTGGTTGCATCCTGAACTCCCAGGTTTTTACACAATTGTTTGATTAAGGTAGTTTTTCCAACACCCATTTCTCCATTGAAAAGAATGATTTTTTTTGGATTTGCGGCTAAAATTTGCGTGGCTACTTCTCTGATTTGATCTAATGAAAAAACGATATTCATTTTTTTATTTGTTTTAATTAGTCTCAGTTTTCATTTTTCAGTCTCAGCTCTAAACTGAGACCGAAAAATGCGACTGAGAACTTTTTCTATTTAGGGTTAAATACCAAAAACGGAATAATCATTTCTTCTAACGAAATCCCTCCGTGCTGGTAAGTGTTTTTATAATAACTCACATAGTGGTTGTAGTTGTTTACATAGGCTAAAAAGTAATCGTTTTTAGCAAAAATAAACGAACTACTCATGTTAATCGCTGGCAAACCAATGGCTTTAGGCTCTTTAACAACATACACATCTTTTTGTTCGTATGTTAAACTACGACCGGTTTTGTAGCGCAAATTTAAACTTGTATTTTTATCTCCAACCACTTTCGACGGATTTTTTACATTAATAGTACCGTGATCTGTTGTCAAAATCAATTTAAAACCTAAAAGTTGTGCCTGTTGAATAATTTCGAGCAGTGGCGAGTTCTTAAACCAGCTTAAAGTGAGTGAGCGATAGGCTTTGTCATCTGAAGCCAGTTCTTTTACCACTTCCATTTCAGTTTTGGCGTGCGAAAGCATGTCAACAAAATTATAAACTACAGTTACAAGATCATTTCCTTTTAAAGCTTTGAAATTTTCTGCCAATTTTTTTCCTCCTGCGTAATTGGTGATTTTGAAATAATCTTCTTTAATATTTAAACCTAAGCGTTTTAATTGCGCTGATAGAAATTCGGCTTCAAAAAGGTTTTTTCCACCATCTTCAACATCGTTCTTCCAATATTGCGGAAACTGTTTTTCCATCTCTATCGGTAATAAACCTGAAAAGATTGCATTACGGGCATATTGTGTGGCGGTTGGAAGAATAGAAAAATAAGGAACCTCTTTTTCCAGTTTATAATAATTAGAAACCACCGTTTCAAAAGATTTCCATTGATCATAACGCAGGTTGTCAATTACCACAAATAAAATAGGTTTATCCTTCTTTTTAAGCTCCGGAACTACTAATTCTTTGAATAAATTGTGCGATTGAACAGGCTTGTCCGCCTTTGGAGCAAACCAGTCTTCATAATTTCTCTCGATATATTTTCCGAATTGCGAATTGGCTTCTACTTTCTGAGACTCCAGAATTTCTATCATTGCCTGATCGTTAATATTCTCCAGTTCCAACTCCCAAAAGATTAATTTCTTGTATAGTTCAATCCAATCTTCAAAAGAATTAACCATAGCCAATTCCATGGAGATTTTTCTAAACTCCTTTTGATAATCCAATGTCGTTTTTTCAGAAATTAATCTCGAATGATCTAGATTTTTCTTTAGACTTAACAGAATCTGATTCGGATTCACCGGTTTTATGAGATAATCGGCAATTTTGGAACCAATAGCTTCTTCCATGATATACTCTTCCTCGCTTTTGGTAATCATAATCATCGGAATAGCTGATTTTTTCTCTTTCATTTCCGAAAGCGTTTCCAGACCACTCATTCCGGGCATATTTTCATCTAAAAAAACAATATCAAAATTATCTTCTTCAAATAGTGTAATCGCATCTAAACCATTGTTAGAGGTGGTTACAACGTAGTTTTTTTTCTCCAGAAATAATATATGTGGTTTCAAAAGATCGATTTCATCATCGACCCAAAGTATTTTTATCTTGTCCATAAACGATTTTAATTTTTAATGCAATTTATAAGTATAGAACTTAAAAAGTATTAAAAAT
>NZ_CAGKLC010000133.1 GCF_903469665.1 Flavobacterium sp. UGB4466
GGTGTCATATCTAATTCTTAGATTACAAATTTCTAATTTTATTTTGACATTCCTCCCCAGGTTTTGCTCTTGATCCTGTTTAACTACGAAGGAAAAATGGTAAAAACAAAAAACCCACTCGGTTGAGTGGGTTTTGGTGGTACCTCCAGGGATCGAACCAGGGACACATGGATTTTCAGTCCATTGCTCTACCATCTGAGCTAAGGTACCGTGCTGTGCGCATTGCGGGTGCAAAGATAGAATCATTTTTCGTTTATCCAAAACATTTTTTTAAAAAAATCAATTCGTATCTTCGCCTTGCTAAAAAAACAAACATGATTTTAACGGTTGATGTTGGGAATACCCGAATTAAAGCTGCTGTATTTGAGGGTGGTACTGTTCTTGAAATTTTTACTTTTGAGAAAAATGAGCTCGAAAAAAAAATAAAAAAAATTTTAGAAAAATTTCAGAAATGCTCCGATTTGGTTGTTGCATCGGTTGGAAATGTCGAAAAACAATCTTTTCTGACTTTCGAAAAGGATCTAAAAGTTCATTTTTTAACCCATGAGGATATTTTTCCTTTCACCAATAGATATGCAACTCCAAAAACATTAGGAATAGACCGAATGGTTTTGGCGGCCGGAGCAACTTTGAAATTTCCCAGACAAAACAGACTGGTAATTGATGCCGGAACTTGTATAACCTACGATTTCATCGACGAAAATGATAACTATTTAGGGGGAGCTATTTCTCCGGGACTAAGACTGCGTTACGAATCTTTGCACAATTTTACAGCCAGGCTGCCGTTACTCACTTTAGAGTCTCCGGAGGCATATATTGGAGATTCTACAAAACAGGCGATTCACTCTGGAGTGGTCAATGGATTCGTCTATGAGATTGATGGTTTTATCGATGAATATCGGGCAAACTTTTCAAATTTTATAATAATTTTAACGGGAGGTGATGCAGATTTTTTGGCTAAACGATTAAAAAATACCATATTTGCCAATTCAAATTTCCTTTTGGAGAGTTTGAACCAAACATTTCAATATAAAATCGACAATGATTAAAAAAATTATAGTAAGCGCTTGTTTGCTTATCTCGTTCGTTTCATTCGCTCAACAGGGTACTGCATCGCCTTATTCTTTCTTCGGAATTGGAGATACAAGATTTAAAGGAACCCTTGAAAACAGATCGATGTCAGGAGTTGCGGTGGAGCAGGATAGTATTCACCTGAATATTGAAAATCCTGCAAGTTATGCGAGTTTAAAGTTTACAACTTTTACAGTTGGGGGATCTTTTGGTACAACTAATCTGAAAACCGGCGAAAAATCTGAAAAGGCACAAAGAGCTACTTTTGATTATTTGGCATTAGGAATTCCAATGGGAAAATTTGGAGCAGCGTTTGGTTTAGTTCCGTTGAGTTCTGTTGGATATAAAATTCAAAATGACCTTACAGATACAGAAGGAGCTACAAGTACACAGCTTCAGGGAAAAGGTGGAGTTAATAAAGTGTTTTTTGGTTTAGGATATAAGATTAAAAAGAACTGGAATATTGGAGTTGATGCACAGTATAATTTCGGAAGAATCACCACCACAAGTTTAGCACTTAGAACAAATGTTGAAAACGCGACCAGAGAGACAAATGCTTCTGAGTTATCGGGTATTAATTTTAATATTGGTACCATGTATCAAACAAAAATTGATAAAAAACTAAGCTTGTTTACCAGTTTGAATTATACTTTTGCCAGTAACTTAAATTCAAACAGCACAAGAGTTATTCAGGTAGATGGTGATCCGGATCCAATTAATACTCCTGAGCAAACAAATAAACTAAAGTTACCAAATAAAATAACCTTTGGTGCGGGTATCGGGGAAGCCAGAAAATGGCTGGTGGGTACGACGATTTCTTTTCAGGGCAAGGGAGAGCTTGCTAATTTTTACAATACAAGAGATAATGTACGTTACGAAAAATATCAAAAGTATGCGATAGGGGGGTACTATATTCCTAATTATGAATCGTTCACAAGCTATTTTAGCCGAATGACGTACAGAGCCGGGTTAAAATACGAGAAAATTGGTTTAGTAGTAAATAATCAGGAAATCAATGATTTAGGAATGACGTTGGGTATGGGGATTCCACTTAATAACGGATCTTTTTCAAATGTTAATATTGGACTTGAGTTCGGGAAAAGAGGAACAATGTCAGCAGGGTTAGTTCAGGAAAACTATTTCAATTTTAGTATGAGCTTCTCATTTAATGATAAATGGTTCGTGAAAAGTAAATTCAATTAAACATAAACTTTTATGTTTTTTTAAGCTCATTACAATTTACTACATTTGGCAAATGAATTTATCAAAAAGATATACAATAGCGGCTGTCACAGTTTTTACTGTGACACTGTTTTTTGGGTGCGAAAGTAATTTTAAAGAAGTTCAGAAAATTAACTTCTCAGAGTTTGTTCCCGGAAGTGATGCAGATACCGTTGATATTAAATATACAGATTCCGGGCGTATAACCGGGGTTTTGAAAAGTCCTAAAATGCTGGATTATTCTAATTTGGATTTTCCATTTACCGAATTTCCAAAAGGAATTGATGTTACCTTATACGATAAAAATCAAAAACGTACCTTTATCAGGTCAAATTATGCAGTGTCTTATAAACCAACCGGTATAATTGACTTGCAGGGAAAAGTTAGAATCACTTCTGAAGAAGGGCAAATGCTGGAAACAGAACAGCTGTACTTCGATCAGAATAACGAATGGTTTTATACCGAAAGAAAATTTAAGCTTACAGATGCAAAAGGAAGCTCAAATGGGCAAGGGATAGATTTTAGTAAGGATTTTAAAGTGATTAATTCGCAGCGTGTGAGCGGCGAGATCGAATCAGACGAATAAAAAAAGAAATTATGGGTTACATAAAATATACACAATACGTTTACATCATATTTGCCATTTACTTTATTTATGATGGTTTTACAAAGATAAACGATGGAAATGATACCGCCGCTTTAAGTTTTTTAATTGCAGGTATGGCAGTATTTATGTTCTTCTTTAGGAGGAAATTTGTCAAGAAATTTGATGACCGTAATAAAAAGCAATAAACAATGGAAATAGGGATTATAGTATTATGTTTAATATTGTCAGCCTTTTTTTCAGGAATGGAAATTGCTTTTATTTCATCCAATAAAATTTATCTTGAAATTGAAAAAAAACAAGATAATTTTGCCTCACAAATTCTAACAAAACTTACCGGAAATCCTTCAAAGTTTATTGCTGCAATGCTTATTGGTAATAACCTGGCTTTGGTTGTCTATGGCTTTTACATGGGAGATTTGATTCTGAAATGGATCGTCAATTCAGCAGGGCATTTTTCAAATTTAACAAGTTTGCTGATTCAGACGGTTATTTCGACTTTTGTAGTTTTGGTAACTGCTGAGTTTTTTCCAAAAGTTTTTTTTCAGATTTATGCCAATTCGTTAATCAAGATTTTTGCGATTCCGGCCTATTTGTTTTATCGTTTGTTCTACTATTTCTCTACTTTTTTTATTTGGATTTCAGATTTTATTCTGCGTAAATTTTTTAAAACAGAAGGAGATCAGGCACAGTTGTATTTTAGCAAAGTTGAATTGGGGAATTATATTGCAGAACAAATGAATGCTGTTGAGGATGATGAAGAAGTAGATTCTGAAATTCAGATTTTTCAGAATGCATTGGAATTTTCAGGTGTAAAAGCCCGTGATATCATGACGCCGCGCACCGAAATTGTTGATATTGATTTGTTTGACAACGTTGCAGATCTTAAAGCGTTATTTATAGAAACTGGATATTCGAAACTTATAGTGAGTCAAAATTCACTTGATGATATTGTAGGGTATGTGCATTCGTTTGATTTGTTTAAAAAACCAAAAACAATAAAATCGGTTTTGATGACGGTTGAATTTGTTCCCGAAACCATTTTGATAAAAGATGTACTAAATCTGTTGATCAAAAAACGAAAAAATGTGGCCGTAGTTCTGGATGAATACGGAGGAACTTCCGGAATTATTACAATAGAAGATATCGTTGAAGAGCTTTTTGGTGAGATCGAAGACGAGCATGATTTAGATGAGGAATTGATTGAGCAGGAATTAGGAGAAGGCAGGTATTTGTTCTCGACCCGATTAGATGTAGAATATCTCAATGAAACCTATAAATTAGCGATTCCTGAGGAGGATTCGTACGGGACTTTAGGTGGTTTTATTGTCAATTCGACCAAAGAAATTCCTCAAAAAGGAGAAGAAATACGAATTGGAAACTATCATTTTATGATTGAAGAAGCCAAAAATAAGAAAATAGAATTGGTTAAATTGACAATAAAAGAGTGATTTTTTAAATTAATAAAAAAAATTGTGTAAAATAAAACGCTAGTTGTATTGTTATTAACTAGATAATTGTATTTTCGCAAACTGAATATAAAATTAACGATAATAAAAATGGCAGTTTTAGCAAAAATTAGACAGCGTTCCGCTTTATTGATAGGAGTTATTGCACTTGCATTATTTGCATTTATAATACAAGATCTATTCACAAGAGGAACCTTTGGTCAAAGTTCAAAAGATGTGGGAAGCATCGATGGAAAAGATATTTCATTTGAAGACTTTAGAGTTAAAGTTAGTAATGTTGAAAAAAGTGGTCAAGGAATTACTTCCACTGAAGCTGCAAACAGAGTTTGGGACCAGGAGGTTTCAATCGCATTATTATCAACACAGTTTGATAAATTAGGATTGAGAGTTGGTGAAAAACACCTGCTTGAAGTTTTAAAGGCAGATCCGAATATTGGTAAAAACCCAATGTTCTTAAATGCTGCCGGTATTTTTGATGTAGCTAAATTTAAAGAATACTTTAAAACGAATCCTGAAGCAGCACAATTTATCTCTCAAAAAGAAAAAGATGCTGAGCTAAACGCTAAATTTCAAATCTACAATACATTAGTAAAATCCGGACTTTACACTACGGTAAGTGAAGGAAAACTAAAATATGAAATGGAAGCTAACAAAGTAAACTTTGCTTACGCTGCTGCTTTGTATTCTTCAATTAAAGATAGTGAAGTGAAAATTTCTGATTCAGAGATTGTAGAATATATGAAGAAAAACGAGAAGAAATTCAAAGCGGATGCAACTCGTGAAATTCAATACGTTTTAGTAGAAGATAAAGCTTCAAAACAAGACGAAGCTGAAATTAAAGCTAAAATTACTGCATTATTAAACGGAAGAGTAGAGTACAATGCTAAAACAGGTAAAAACGATACTTTGCCAGGATTTAAAAATGCTACTAACATTGCTGAATTTGTAAACTCAAATTCTGATGTTCCTTACGATTCAACGTATGTACCTAAAAATGCTTTGCCGGCTGTTGATGCTGATAAATTATTCAGCTTGCCTGCAGGAGCAATTTACGGACCGTATGTGTACGGAAGATACTATGCAATTTCTAAATCTTTAGGATTTAAAGCAGGAGTTAATGCAAAAGCAAGTCATATTTTAATTGGATACGAAGGTTCTCAAACTCCAAATACAAAAGAGAAAAGAACGAAAGAAGAAGCTAAAGCTAAAGCAGAAGAAATTCTGGCTCAGGTTCAGGCAAACCCTGATAGTTTCATGATGTTGGCTTTCACAAGTTCAGATGATTCTTCTGCACAACAAGGAGGAGATTTAGGATATTTTGGACCAAACCAAATGGTGAAACCATTCAATGATTTTGTATTCAGTAACGGAATTGGAAAAGTTGGTTTAGTTGAAACTCCTTTTGGATTTCACGTAATCAAAATTACCGACAAACAAGACGGAATTCGTTTAGCTACTATCGCTCAAAAAATTGAGCCTTCTGAAGCTACTTCTGATAAAGTATTTACATTGGCAACTAAATTTGAAATGGACGCTGCCGATAAAGATTTTAATGCTACGGCAAAAGAATTAGGTTTAAAAGTGGCTGCTCCGATAACTGCAAAAGCTATGGACGAAGCATTTGGTCCATTAGGAAATCAACGTAACATCATCAGATGGGCATTTGATAAGGAAACGAACACCGGAGATGTAAAACGTTTTGAATTGGCAAATATCGGTCACGTAATTGCACAATACAAAAGCGAAAACAAATCAGGTTTAGTATCTGTAACTTTGGCAAGACCTTATGTGGAGTCAATTTTGAAAAACAAGAAAAAAGCGGAGATCTTAAAAGCAAAAATGAAAGGTTCATCACTTGAAGCTATTGCGAAGAGTGCTGGTGTAGCCGTTCAACAAGCGGCTAACGTAACTATGGATAGCCCGGTATTGCCTGGAGGTGTTGGGCAAGAGCCAAAAGTGGTAGGTAATGCATTTGCATTAGCTGCAAACAAAATCTCTGCTCCAATTGAAGGTAATACAGGTGTATATGTAGTGAAAAATATCAGTACAGTAAAAGCTCCTGCAGCTGCTAATCACGCAGAATATGTTGCTAAAGTAAAAGCACAAAGCGCATCTGATGCAAGTAGAATTTTACCGGCATTGAAAGCCAACGCTAAAATTGAAGATAATAGATTACAATTTAACTACTAGTTTTTAGTTAGTTAAAAGTTTATAAAAAACCTGCTCGTTAGTTCGAGCAGGTTTTTTTTTATGAAATTTCCAAATTCAGTATAGTATTTTTCTTATATTTATAAAAATATATTTGTATGAAAAATACTAAAAAATTAGCAATCCTCCTAATGGTTTTAGGAGTTGCAGTGTTAACAGGTCGTTGTGCTTTAGAAGAGGTAGGAGGGAAACAAAAAATAGAGCAGTCTATTACGGTTAATGAAGCGAAGGTTTGGTTTGAACAGTATCAATCAAAAGTAAAAATCGATTCGTCGTTTAAAAATCAGATTTATAAGTGGGATAGTGCAACCACAGAAACTTTCGAAAATGGGTCTGAGGCGATTGTGGTTACTGTTAAAGATAATAATCTTAGCGATGCCTATAAAGGACAACAACTATTGTATTTGTATCCATCAGAGGATAAAAAAGAATTTTCGGCTACATTATATGAAATAATACCGTCATCGGAATCTTTAGAAAAAATAAAAAGTTCACAGGATTTAGTTAACTTTAATGGATATATCATTGCCTGGGATTTAGAAAGCGGATTTGTAAACGGAGCAAAATTTGAAAACTCCAATACGACAGCAGGGTTAACAGGACTTAGAGTAATCTCTCCGGAGGAGGCAGAGCGTCTGAATAAATCGACAGCAAAATCAGATCCTATTGAATTAGATGAAGTGATCATTCGCAGGGAAAAATCCGAAAATAAACAGGATTATGGAGGGGGTGGAAGTGCAGGAGGTTCTTATGGAGGCAGTTTAAACTCAGGATCGAAGGGAAATAGTCCGAAAGGATATGTGAAATCTCCGGGAGGTGGAGGAAGTGGAAGTTCAGGTTCGACAACTTCGGAAAATGCACAAAGGATAGAAGAGCAAATTAGTGCAGACAAACTGGATGCCTGTACCAAAGCAGTTTTGGAAAAATTGAAAAATTTAAAACAGGCCGATATTGCAAAAATGATTACTCGTTTTAGTGCGACGGGATCTGTTTTTAATATAAATATGTCAACGGGACAAGTACAAAATGATAATGCAAATGTATGGGCACAAACCACTAAGGCCAACGGGAGTACTAACGATGTTAATATGGTTTTTAATCAGGATTATATTTACGGAACAGGTAATACAAATCCTCCTACCGATTTGTCGGTTGCCGCTACAATGGCGCATGAGGTTATACATGCTTATCTGATTAGTCTATTGAATGAAAATAAAACTTTAGGAGCTTCAATAATTTATGACTTTCCAACTATCTATGAAGCTTATGTAAAACAAGAAATCACAAGAAATACCAATGTACTCCCAGCCGCGCAACACGAGTTAATTGCTATTAGATATGTGAACACGATCGCTTCGACCATACAAGAGTTTCACACAGGAACTCCTGTTGTTTCTTCAGTTCTTATTAAACAGGTATATCTCGACATGGCTTGGGGAGGACTTCAAGGAACACAAATATTTAATAAGAATTATCCTAGTGATACTAACGATAAAAATTTTAAAGACCGGGAAAGAATTTTTGCTAGAATTAATGCCGAAAAATTGGGTTCTCAATATGGTATAAACTCTCCTATAGGGATACCTTGTAAAAAGTAAAATGATGAAACAATTAAAAATATTACTTGCAATTATTTCTTTTTTTATTTTATCATGTACCAGTGTTCAATATGTAGATAACTATGAGTCAATCAATGTATTTCTTGAGACACAAAAACTTAGTAAAGAGAAAAAGTATATTTTACAAAGAGATAAGGGGCTTAATAGGTGGGCTCTGAGAATCTTCAATGGAGGTGTGGGGCTTGATCATATAATAGATCCAAGAGATTCTTTAGATTATACAGATGGGCTTTTTGTAAAGAAGCATTGGGAAAAAATGTATAAAAGATATGTCAATGATACTCTAAAAAAATATTGGAAAAAGGAAGATTTTCCTGAGTACAAATTCATACTTGAAGATGAAAAGGGATTATTTAAGCATGATTTTTTAGTTAGATATTATGGTACAGGATTGCATGAGGCAATAATAATTTCAGATCCAATGTATTATCGAAATAAAAAATACATAATGTTTTATTATGCTAAGGTATATTCTACGGGAGGAGGAGATTACTTTACTGTTGTTATGAAAAAAGAAAAGAAGAAATGGATTGTAGTTAAAGTGATTGGCGATTATGTTTATTACTAGTTTATAGTTTAAATATTGAATTTAAAACTAGTTTTTCTTCAGTT
>NZ_CAGKLC010000134.1 GCF_903469665.1 Flavobacterium sp. UGB4466
TCTTCACTCTTCACTCTTCACTCTTCACTCTTCACTCTTCACTCTTCACTCTTCACTCTTCACTCTTCACTCTTCACTCTTCACTCTTCACTCTTCACTCTTCACTCTTCACTCTTCACTCTTCACTCATCACTCTTTTACATCTTCCCCTTCCTATTCAATACTTCCAACTTTTGATCTAAATATTTCACAAACTCTTCTTTTGATTTAATTCCGTTTGGCTCTTGTTCCCAGGCGCCTAAAAAGTAAAAAGAAGTTGCTTTTGTAGTAGGCTTAAATACTAAAAGATAATCTAAATCTGTATCAGGAGTATTTTCGATGGTATTAATTTGATAAAAAATGGCCATTCCTAATTTGTCCGGAACTAATGACTGCTGGCCATACGTAGCCAGATAAGCCCATTTTTTATTTTTGCTTTCTTTTTTAAGAAGCTCCGTATTTTTCTGCTTTACAATTCCGGTACAGATTCCTTTTATTTCTTTGGATGCCTGAATGGTATGCTGTGTGTACAGTTCATTTGGTTTAATGGTCAAAACTGAGGTAAAATCAATTTTATCCGAAGCCGTTTTCCATCCATAATATTGCACTTTTACACCCGATTCATTGGTTTTATTTACTACTGTAGCAATAGTTGAATCTACTTCATAGAAATGCAATTTTTCATTGTTTAAGTAGCGGTCTATGGATCCTATCCCGATTCCTTTTCCTGCTTTTAGAATATCGGCTCCCCAATCGCTCATCTCGTGATACGAATCAAAATTATCCTGACCTACTTTTGGCAAAACAATTTCTGATGTTTTTTTACCGAAAATATCAATCGCATTTCGCCAGTCTAAATACAAACGATATCCAATTCGATTGCTTTCCCAGCCCGGTCCTTCGTAACGAATGTCAAAAGAATGGTCTGTATGCTCCGGTGCCAGTTTCAATCTGTCTACATTTTTAAATACAGTTCCTCCAATATATTTACGGGCTTCCCATTTTCCGTCTGTTTTAGCAGAAATTTCGGCATACGTTTTGGCGGTTTTTATATCATATTTCTGTGCCTTAACCGCTGTAATACCGACTAAAAGTAAGGTTGCTATTGTGATTTTTGTTTTCATTTTTTACTGTAATTGTTTAAATATTCTGTCTAAAAATTGTGTTGTATATTGAACCGTTTCCTCAAACCATGGCTGAAAAAACCAAAAGGAATGGGGTGAATCTTTTATTGTTCTGACCTCATTATAGATCTTATTTTGGTTTAAAATTGCAATCATATCCTCTCTACCTGCATGAAACCGATCAAAACTGCTGTTGATGAACAGTGTTGGCGGAGTGTTTTTATCGGTATGGCTTAACGCCGATGCCTTTTCCCAGTTGTCCCGTTTTTCCTGATAAGTACCGTTTAACCAAAAAGCAGCCATTTCTCCTTCTTCCGATTCCGGATGTTTAAATGCTAAAATTCCATCTACATTAATTATTGCGTTCACTTTTGCTGAGAATCTACTCTTGTTCGCAGGATCTTCAAAAGCAGAATTTTTATTTGTTGTACCAATCAAGGCTGCCATCTGACCTCCTGAAGAGCATCCAAGTACGGCAATTTTGTTTGGATCTACATGAAATTCTTTCGCATTCTCTTTTATAAACTTAATGGCATTTTTTACATCATAAACTGCCTGCGGATATTTTGCTTCAGGCGATAATTGGTATTCTATGGCAAAACAGGAATATCCTTTTGAACTGATTTCCTGCCCCAAAACCTGCAGCTGATTTTTATTCCCCGATTTCCAGCCTCCCCCGTGAATCAAAATTACTCCCGGATTTGTGTTTTCAGTTTTGTTCCAATAGGCGTCGAGATGTAATGCTCTGTTTTGACTCTTATGATAGATTATATTCTCCATTTGAATCACATTTGCCCTGTTTTTCGCTACTGCTATTTTTATAAACGGATATTTCTTAATCAATTTAGTATATGTACTATTTACGGTATAAGAAGTATCTGCAGTATTATGATTCTGCGCCAGAACTATATTCGAAAAGAGCCACAAAACAATCCCTATTCTTTTCATTTTTACTTATCTGATTTATTCGTTAAGAAAGGAGCCTGATTCAGGATCAGGCCCCTTTATAACTTCCTCAAAAAAACGTAACCTCAAAATTTTTAAAACCACTAATCATAAAAACCTTTTTAATAAGCCGGGTTTTGAGGGTAATTTTTACTTCTGTTCAAATCTAATGCTGACTGTGGTATAGGTCTTAGAATTTTAAGATTACCATTCTGTCCGTTAAATACGTTGGCATTGGTGATTTTAGGATTGTATAAAACAGCTCTTTGTACCAATGTACCGGTACGTTTCAAATCGAACCAACGGTGGTATTCTCCTAATAGTTCTCTACCTCTCTCGTCTAATATGGTGTTGATATCAATAGTCGTCATTACCGGAATTGCTCCTACAACTCCTCCTCCTGCTCTTCTTCTTACTTCATTCAAACGTGTTAGAGCTGTCGCTGGCTGACCTGCTTTAAAGTAAGCTTCGGCGGCAACCAGATAGGTTTCTCCCAGCCTTGCTACAATAAAATCACGGGTACTGCTTCTGTTTGTTGCCGGTGTGATAGGTGTTGAGTTATAGTTTGCACTGGTGGCACCGCTGTATGGTGCATTTGGATCGTCGAATTTACGAACCGGAATCAGGTTGTAATCACCACCTGAAGCGGCAGCCGAAGAATAAGTTCCCCAATTGTGATATCTGAAAGTTGCTGCATTGGCTTTTCTTGAAGCATTAGCGGTATTCCAGGCCGCTCTGTCGGCTAAAGTAAACCAGCGTGGCTCGTAAAAATCTGTAATTTTCAAAGCTGTTTTATCCGTTACGGTATAAAAATCGTAGTATCGGCTGTAGATTTCGGTCATGAAGGTGTTTTCCCAACGTTTATCACCCTGCTCATACAATGATAATGCGTAAGCTGTAGGACAAAGTGTGTAACTTCTGTTTGGATATGGGTTACCTGCTGCCGCTGCGCCTAAGTACGAGCTAAACCAATAATTTTGTGAACTTCCCAAAGCTGTTACTCCTGTAGCATTTGAAGCTACTGAAAACTGAACGGAGAAAATGGTTTCGGCGTTCATCTCGTTCCCCGGTTTTACCACATCTGCAAAAGATACATTAAGTGCTTGTCCGGCAATTACCTGATCTGCTAAAGAAGCTGCGGTAGTAAAATCTGCCGGTGTTCCAAAAGTTTCGTAACCTTTAGTCAAATATACTTTTGCTAATAAATCCTGAACGGCTCTTTTATTCACTCTTCCTGTATAAGCCCCCGTACCCACTGCCGGAAGCGCTTCGTTAAGGTCTTTTAAAATTTGTGTGTATACTTCTTCTGCTGAATTTCTATCGAAAGAGGTAACAGCAGTATTAATGTTCTCTAGTACAATCGGAACACCTCCGTAAGTCTGAACCAAAAGGAAATAAGCATTTGCTCTTAAAAATTTCAGTTCCCCTACTCTTGTATCTATCGTACTTGCTTTTTCGGTAAGGGTTGAATAATACAATCCTTTGTTGGCTTGCTGAATGGCCATGTAACAGGTTCTGTACAATAAATCTACTCCGGCTGACGAAGAAGAAAGGGTTAAATATTTAGCCAATCCTTCCGGTTCCTGATTTCTTCCTTCAGAGTACATATCGGTACCTGCTTCAAACAGCCACGGATCACCACCGTATATATCTTTTAGAGTGGCGTAATTGGTGTTGACCAATGACTCAAACCCGGGAGCAGTAAGGAAATATTGTTCTGCCGAGCCAAAGGCACGGTTGTCTTCTTCGATAAAATTGGAGCACGAATTGAATGTCGTCGCCAGTATTGCTATAACTACTACTATTTTTTTCATTTTTCTTAATTTAAAATTTTAAACTTAATCCCATCTGAACAGTCCTTGTTGCAACACGATTCACTGCTAATGCTGCAGTTGCCCATTCAGGGTCATATCCTTCGTAATTGGTAAATACAAAAGGATTCAACACATTCACATAAAGTCTTAAACTTTTAATTTTCAATTTGCTCACTAAATCCTGATCAAAACTATACCCAAAAGCGATGTTTTGAATTTTCACAAATGAAGCGTCTTTGTAAAATGCTACGTTATTAGTATCATAATAAACCCCTGCTCCACGTGGTAACGGATTTGTATTGGAATACTGAGCCGCCAGACCTGCCCCATTAGCCGGAATATACCAGTCTCCAAGATCTAATTTTTGACGTCCTCTATCGGTAACATCTGCAAAGTTGTCGTGGAATCCGCTAAAAACAGTCATTCCCTGATTGGTGATTAACGACATTGACAAATCAAATTGTTTTACTTTCAAAGTAGTAGAGAAACTTCCGGACCATTTAGGATCGTAGTTTCCTAAAATAGCTCTGTCGTTATTGGCGTCAATTTTTCCATCGTTATTCAAATCTTTTACTTTTGCTTCTCCCGGTTTCTGACCGTAAGAAAGGGCTTGCGCCGCTTCACTTTCCTGCCAAACTCCATCAAAAACATAGTTGTAGTACGAATGGACATTTTCTCCGATAAATAAATTATTTCCAACATCACTTACCTGATCCTGACCATAAATAGACTCCAGTTTGTTTACGTTTTTAGTAAAAGTGAAGCTCGTCTCCCAGGTAACATTTTTAGTCTGAATGTTTTTAGTAACCAGCGCCACCTCAATACCTTTGTTTCTGATAGAACCTACATTAGAAGTAATAGTTGGGACTCCGATTTCTAACGGAAGGGCTTGTTGAAACAATAAATCTTTAGACAAACGATTGTAAACGTCTACACTACCTGAAATTCTATTGTGAACAAATCCGAAATCCAAACCTAAATTCACCTCTTTTGTTTTCTCCCAGGTCAGATTCGTGTTTCCTAAACTTGAAGCGGTAAACCCATTGGCAATGGTACCATTGTAATCATAGTAAGCAGGATTTTTCAAAACACTTAAACTGGAATACGGACTTACGTTATCGTTTCCTGTATAACCAATACTTCCTCTTAATTTAAAATTAGAAACGAAATCTAATTTTTTCATAAATCCTTCTTCATGAACATTCCATCCTAAAGCTACAGAAGGGAAAGCAGTCCATTTATTATTTTCAGCCAAAACAGATGATCCGTCATAACGCACCGAAGCAGTTAGCAAGTAACGTCCCTGATAGGCATAATTGAAACGGGCAGCATACGATTCTAAAGTGTTTTTAGAGTACGGACTGAACACGCCTGAAGGAATTAAGGCAATAGTACCGCTTGATGGTGTCAAGGAGTAAGTCGACTGAACTCCTGAACCTAAATTGTAAAAACTGGTTTCAAAAGGGTTTTCTCTTGACGCTGCAAAGTACGTTTCGGTAGTATTAGAATAGAAACTCTGAAGACCTAAAAAGCTAAAAACATGGTCTTTATTCAACGTGTAATTGATGTTAAACTGATTGTCCCACGTATAATTAAAATTGTTCACATTGGTTACGTCACCGGATGGTAAACTTTTATTTTTAAGACCAAAATCAGTTTGTGCGCCAAATGATCTTCCTTCTCTCGCGTCCATTTTTCCTGCTGAAAAAGTAGAACGAAACGATAGCCAGCTGTTGATTTTATACTCTCCGAAGATATTCCCAAGGGTAGTAAATCTTTCTATTTCGTCTGTTGAATTTGCAATTTCTAAAAGCGGATTGTACGAACCTGTTTTGTTAATCGCTAAATTTCCGTTAGGATATCTCAATGTACCCGGCTGTTGTGCATAAGTTCCAACAATTTCATTACCGGCTGCATCTATTGCCCAAGGCGAAGTATATGGATTTTGTCTGAAAGCTTCCTGCATGGCTGTTGGGCTCCCTAGCTGTTCAGAGGTTTTAGAAATAGTAAGATTAACTCCAAATGAAATTTTGTCGTTTATTTTATGATTCAAACCTGCTTTAAAATTGTATTTATCAATTCCTTCATTGTCAATTACTCCCGTTTCTTTCTGAGCTCCAAGACCAATGTTGTAGGACAGTCCGTTATCGGCACGACCGGAAACATTTAAGTAATTGTTTTGCATCATTCCTCCTTTAAGAACTGCATCCTGCCAGTTGTAGCTTTGATTCTTAGCCACTCTCTGAAATAACACAGGGTTTGTACCAGCCTGTCCCACAGCAGCATTCAATTCTGAAGCATCAATATCGTTATAGGTTGGATTGGTTGCTGAAATAGTAGTTGCCAAAAATGCCGATTGGTGATAATACCACCATTTTTCAGGACTCATTAATTTTGGTAATCTTACTGCCTCTTTGTTACCGTAAGAGCTGTCAAAAGTAACGGTAACGCCAGACTTAGCACTTGTTCCACTTTTGGTCGTTACAATAATAACCCCGCTTCCTCCTCTGGAACCATAGATGGCAGCAGAAGAGGCATCTTTCAATACGTCCATTCTCGCGATATCCTGCGGATTCAGGAAGTCAATATTATCTGTTGGTACGCCATCCACGACAAAAAGAGGTTTAGAACCGTCTTTATTGATTGAGTTTGTTCCTCTGATCACAACGTTAAAACCGTCACCAATACGGCCGCTGTTTGAAGTTACCTGAACTCCCGCAATACCTCCCTGAATGGCTTCCATCGGATTGGTAACGTTTCTTTCGGTGATTTTAGCTGCCGACAAAGTATTGACTGCTCCTGTAAGGTCTGTTTTCTTTGCGGTACCGTATCCTACAACCACTACTTCATTTAGCGAATTGGATTGTTCCGCCAGGCTCACATTCACTTTCGATTTTCCTGCAATGCTTACTTCTTGTGTCTGAAAGCCTAAATAACTCACAATTAAAATCGCTTTATTATTAGTCACATTCAATTTAAAACTTCCTTCAAAATCTGTAGAGGTTCCGTTTTTAGTTCCCTTTTCCTGAATGTTTACACCAGGTAATGATAATCCCGCAGCATCTGTAATTTTCCCCTCCACTATAGTCGATTGCGCATAAGTTGCACTGCTCAACAAAAAATTCAGGAAAAATAAAAATACAAGACTGTATTTTATTTTTTTCTTTAATAGTTCTTTGGTATTCATAGTTTTTTAAAATGGTTTGGTTAATTGATAGTTTTTAATTCGTAAGTTATTCTACTTTTTTTTCATTGATATAGGTATTAATAAATTGTATGTTCTTTACATTTTTAAGCAAATGTGCTGAATCTACTTTTTGAATGACTACATTTTTAAGGGTAATATTTTCTACCGGAGATTGCTCATAGCCTTCTGCCCATACTCCATATTTCCCTCCATTTTTGACGTTTATATTTTCCAGGCTAATATTTCTGATGGTTGGAATAAAATTGCCAGTTTGTGAACCGTAAACATTATAAAACATATTTAATTTTAAAACACATTCTTTCACAGTACCTACTTCAAGGTTTCGAACGAATACATTTTCAATGACCCCGCCTCTTTTTGAATTGGTCTTGATTCGGATGGCACGATCCAAATTTGGACTGTCCATGACGCAGTCTTCTACAAAAACGGTATTGACACCCGCCGATATTTCACTTCCAATAACTACTCCGCCATGACCGTCAATCATTTTACAGTTCTGAACGATAATATTTTTACTTGGAATTGCTACTCGTCGTCCATCGCCATCGCGACCTGCTTTGATCGCGATACAATCGTCACCAGTATTAAAGGTACAATTCTTAATAAGTACATTTTGCGAATATTCAGGATCACAACCGTCATTATTAGGACCATGACTGTTTACGGTAACTCCGTCAATGATAATGTCGTTTGATTTTAAAGGATGTAAAATCCAAAAGGGAGCATTTATAATGGTAACATCTTTAACCAAAACGGTACTGCATTCAAAAAACTCCATAAAATTAGGTCTCAGATAGCGTCCCTCACCAAAAATTCTTTCTTTTACCGGAACTCCCTTTTCGGCCATATCGATCAAAACGGCACGATTTTGAGGATCATTTTGCGAAGGGATTCCTTTTTTCCAGCCGTAATCTTTACCACCGGACCAAATCCACCAGTTCGTAGCATCTGCCTGTCCGTTTAGAGTTCCTTTTCCGGTAATGGCTATATTGGTTTTGTTTTTGGCGTAAATAAGCGGCGAATAATTCATCAGTTCTGTTCCTTCAAAGGAGGTATGAACTATAGGATACTCTTTTGGATCGATGCTAAAAAGGACTTCCGCATGATCATCCAAATGCAGGTTTACATTATTCTCTAAATGTATGGCGCCTGTTACATATTTTCCATCAGGAATCAACACTTTTCCTCCGCCATTTTGAGCACATGCTTTTATTGCTTTTTCAAAGGCCAGTGTGTTTAATGTCTTTCCATCAGCGACTGCTCCAAAATCATTAACATTATAGGTCTTATCTAAAAAACGGGTTTTAGAGATACTTTTTACAATTAGGTCTTTGTTTTTCCAGGGATCAGCTTCAGAAAAAGTTAAAGCCTGCTTTCCACAAGACAGCATCGTGAAAGCTGTTGTAGCTGCCATTAAAACTGATTTAAACATTCTAACTTTCCCTGTAATCATGTTATTCTATTTTAGGATTGATTTACAAAACAGTGTAATTATGTAATCGATTACACGAAAGTAGAAAAATAGTTTTAATGCACCAAATTTATTTGA
>NZ_CAGKLC010000135.1 GCF_903469665.1 Flavobacterium sp. UGB4466
TTAATAAAAACAAGTTTATTCTTACATTATTAATTTAAGAATAAGTAAATATGAAAAGTGAGAATAGCAGTTATCCTTTAGAATGGATCGAAAAAATAGATCGTCAAATTATCTTTTCTATCAACAATGGCTTACCGGGAACTGTTTTTACAGCCATTAAAAATGAAGAGAGAATTTTTCAAAAAAGTTATGGCAATCAAAGAATATACAACGAAAAAGAATTGATGCCAAATCCTCAACCAATGAAAGTGGATACAATATTTGATATGGCATCACTAACTAAAATTTTTTCGACCACATTTTCTTATATGAAATTAATAGATGATCGTATATTGTCTATAGAAGATAAAGTGAACAAGTATCTTCCTGAGTTCACAGGAGGTGATAAGGATCAGATTACTATAAAACAAGTTTTACATCATAATTCAGGTTTGCCGTCAAGTTTTCATTTTTATGATCCGGATTATGATCCCGATTTTTATTCTCAATCTCGAGAGAGAACGATTGAATTGTTACCATTGGTTCCTTTATTAAATAAACCCGGTACAGTAACATTGTATAGTGATATTGGGTTTGCTTTGCTGGGGATTATAATAGAAAAAGTCACCGGAATGAGACAAGATGAGTTTGTTAAAAAACAGATATATCAGCCTTTAGGACTGAAGAATACCGGGTACATTCTGGATAGTACAGGTCTTGTGCAAGATCGATTTGAAGCAACAGAAAGATGTGGAAACACAAGAGATGGTATGGTTTCATTTCCAAATATCAGAACTAAAACTATTCAGGGAGAAGTTCACGATGAATTTGCTTATTATTCTATGGGACAAGTATCCGGGCATGCGGGATTATTTTCTACTGCCGATGATCTTTCTGTTTTGTGTCAGTTGATTCTGAATGGAGGAAAGTATGGTGCTTTTGAACTGTGCTCACAACAAACTGTAGATTTATTTCTTAATACTTTAAATATAGATAAAACTTATGCATTAGGATTTCAAGTTCCTACTGATTTGTGCCATCTTATCTATGGTTTATTACTTCCTCAAGCCGGTCATGCATTTGGTCATACCGGATGGGTAGGAAATTGTTTTGTAATTGACTTTCATCACAATTCAATTGTAATAATTCTCACAAACAAAAAACATACACCTGTAATTCCAACTGCTTATCGGGATAGGTTTGAAGGCGATTTACTGCCTGTCGCAGGTTATGGAGGAACAATACAGCTTTTCTATGGAGGACTCGTTTCTGAAACTGTCAAGAACTAAAAAAAACGGGATATCTGTCATAGAAGAGTATAGAAGGAGTTTTTTCTTTTTGCAAGTTTAGATGTTTTTTGAGGAATAAATGATCAGAAGTTATCTAAGGTATAAAGTAGAACAGGTGAAATTGATTATTGGGATTATTCTTGGTTTAAGTTTAACTCATCTCGTAAAAGAGCTCATTAGTTTTATACCGTTTCCTGAGAAAAGAGAAGCCTGCTTGTACATTGTATTTTATCGATTATTTTTTTACAAATAAAGTTCTCCGCGCATCGTTATGGTAGAGGAACCTCCAACCAGAATATCTTCTTCACGATTCATTACTTCAATCATTGAGGGCTGTTTTAATCGTACACCCTGAAGTATTTTGTATTCTTTGTCGGATTTAGTGAATTTCTTTTGTGTTAAAAAGCCAATTAAAGGTCCTGCGGCTGTTCCTGTAGCAGGATCTTCATTTATTCCGATAATTGGGTTGAAAAATCTCGTTTCGACGATATGCTCCTCATTTTCATCAGCGATGGTGAAACAATAAAAACCTTCGAATTTATATTCTTTCGAAATTTCGATTAAAAGCTGGTTGTCCGGAACAAAACTATTGAGTATCTGACTGCTTTTTATGGGAACCATGGCATGGGCAACTTCTGTATTGACTATGGTAGGAACAAAAGCATTTACATCTAAATCTTCAATTTTTAAACCAAGTGCAACTGCAATTTTATAAGTTGGAATTTCTTGCTTAATGACTGCCGATTTTTGATGCATTTGAACAAGAGGATAGAAAGTAACCGGATCTAAAGTAACGGTTAACGGAATGGCGGAATGTTTCATGATTACAAAAAGCTCACTTTCGTTTTGCTCATCAAAAATAGGCATTCCTTTTAAGAGAGCACCGCAGACTGCACCCAGTAAATTATGTCCTGCTCCGTCGATCTCGATTCCTGTTGGGGTAAACGAACGAACCATCAGTGCTTTTTCTCTTGTGGAATAATAAACAAAAGAGGTTTCGGAGTAACCAAATTCTTTAGAGATATCCTGATATGTTTCCAGTTTTAAATTACCATCGGTAAAAACAACAGAAAGCGGATTTCCTTTATAACTTTCGTTTGAGAATACATCTAAAACGTAATATTCTAGTGTTTTTCTTCCCTCCATTTTTTATTTCTTTTTAGCTGAGATTTTTTTAGACGGATTAAAGTTAATATTTATCATTTAGCAAAGCAATAGTTGTTACAACATTCGTTTTTGTTCGGCACTTATCTGTATTGCTTTTTCTAATCTTGAAAGTCTGGTTTTTTCTTGTTTGGCACTCATGATCCAGTGAATCATTACTTTTCTGTACGAGGGTGCCTGATGACTAAAGTATTCCCAGGCTGTTTTGTTAGCTTTAAATTGTTTTTCAAATTCCGGGTCAAGTAGGTAAGCTTCTCTTTCATGTGAGTAGATTTTAGATCTTTCTTCAGATCTTAATTCGAAAGCCTTTAAGCCTTCGGGGAGCATGAGTCCGGCCTTAGTGAGTTCTTCTACTTTTTTGATATTGATGGCACTCCAGATACTGGATTTTTTTCTGGGTGTGAAACGTATCGTATAACTTTCTCCATCGACAGCTCTTCGAACGCCATCGATCCAGCCAAAACAAAGCGCCTGATCAACAGATTCTGACCAGGTCATGCACGGTTTTTTGGTACTCACTTTATAAAAACCAACTAAAAGTTCGGTTTCTTTTTGATAGTGTTTTTCTAACCATGCTCTGAATTTTTCGGGTGTTGAGAAGAAGGTTGGTGTCATTATTCAGTTTTAGTTTTTAATGGAGGTGGGGGTGGTGGGGGAAGAATTGTACTTAAATCGCCAAAGTCAATGACCTGTTTTGTTGGAATAAATTTTAAATGATCTTTAAACTTGGATAAAGAGTTAATAAAATTATAAAGCTCTTTAGGAGCAGTATGTCCGTATACAAATATCGATTTGTTTTTATTATTATTTGAAATGTTAAGCAGATAGGCGCTGCCATCACACAAATTATTCTGTGAATATTCACCTTTAAATTTATTGATGTTTAAACTTTGAAGATGCTTGTATAGTTTTTCTTTTATATTACCATTAATTATGGCATAGAAATTTTCTTTTGGTTCGGGATATCTTCTTTGAAGAAAAATAGTATCGCTATTATTGAACTTAATTGAATTATCATGATGTAAACCAGCATATGAAAAAACGAAGCTATCAAACGGGAAATTCTTAACTTCTGTTTTTTTAGAACAAGATATTAGTAATAAAATTAATAGAAGAGATGTGGATGTTATCTTCATAGTGAACTGTTTATTTTTTTGATTCAGAAAAGAAAACGGGCAGATCAAAAGTACTAAATAATTGTCTTTGCAATAAGTTCTTTATCTTTGTAAACGCAATTTAATAAAATGAAATCATGGCAAAAGGTCCCGAAAAAAACGGCAAAAACAAGGCTTTGCATACCAAATTGCTAAAACGCAAAAAAGCTAAAGTTCAGGAAGAGAAAAGAGAGCGTGCTTTAAAATTAAAGGCTTTAGTAGCAAAAATGAATCAGAAAAAAAATACGGATGAATCTGATCTTATTTAGATTGGAACGTGTTTTCTGCCTTCTCTGTTTTGAGCACAAAGACTGTGTTTCTGTTAATTAAAATAGGGTCTAGATTATTCCCTTTTGGGTAAAACGTAAAAAAGCAGTAAACAATTATATGTTTACTGCTTTTTTAAATCTGAAGAAAGGTCCTATTTCGAGAGTGAAAATACCTTGTAACTGATCGTAAATGATATCATATTGGTTTTACCTTGAAGGGTGGGGCCGGTGTAATTATTGGAACTATCAAAACTGTGTGTTTGGACATCTTCCAGTAAATTAGCCAACCCTAAACTATATCTCAAGTCAAACCTGAAGTCATTGTATCCGCCTGTTAGTCCTAGTCCTAGCCCATAATTGAATTTAGAACTGTCTTGTAGATCGGATTCATTTAATAAATAGGGTAAATAGTATTGATTAGTAACATCAGCACCTTTTGATGGTGTAATTGGGTCAACGTATGAAACGAAAGCACCTGCCTGTGGTCCAAGGAAAAATCTGTCCTCTTCTGGTTTTAAAATGTAATAGTTAACATAAGCTCCAAAACTTATATCGGAATATTTGTATTTCGAGTTTTTTGCTTCTTCAAAATTATCCTCGACATATTTTACATCTAATATATTTTGTTTGTATGCAAACTCGAATTGAAAATTGTAATTTTCATGATAACCCAAATGGTACTGTGCTCCAACTGTAAAACCAGGTTTAGAATCAGTGAGTAAATCAGATGATTTTAAATTGTTTTGAGAAAAGCCTGCCGAAATATATACTCCTCTGGGAGCTTGAGCATATGTAGATAAATTATATAATAGTATTGTGATAAAAAGTAGTATGTTTTTTTTCATTATTGTAGATGTTATTGGCATTTAATATATTCTGTGTCGAAGAAAAAGGATAAGATTTCTCGATTATTTTGGTCGTGTAGATCATATTTGCTTAGCTTGGTCATTAAGGCAGGGCAATCCGAAAAGTACTTTTTAATGAATGGAGAGATCTCTCCTCGAAGTGCTATTTTTCCTTCTGTGTTTGTTGATGTACCGTTAATTTGATCTAAAATAGTTTCATTATTATCAATTAAATACAATTCATAAAAAGTTTTTTTAAAGCCTTCTACATGGTGTCCCTGAATTGTTTCTATAATATAGGCAAGACCAACAAGTTTTCGATCGTTTTTTTCGCCATATACAAAATATACATCTGCTTTTTTCTTTTGGTTTAGATGAAACGATTTTAGTAAAGAGGGGCCTATAACGGCATGATCGAGATCTTCAAATTTGATATACTTTTCCCAACTCTTGCCAAGGTTTACATACGATATTCGCTTATCTACCAGGAGTATGTCTGTAACTTCATCACGAGTAAGTATCTTGTTTCCTTTTTTGTCAACTATGTAGGAGTTTTGCGCAAAAGAATTTGAAAATGTAAAAATTAAAATTAGTACTAATAGTTTCATTTTAATTTTCTGTTATAGTTGTTGAAGCATTTAATGTAAAAGAAGATGGTTTAAAAATTACATTACAGAATGCTGCTGTCAGTTTTCCATTTGAAGAAGATATATACACGACTCCTTCGCGGGCGCGAGCAAGATCTAAGTAATTAAAGCTTACGCAAACTTCATTTTTTTCCATGAAAGAAGTGGGACAGGAACTGCAAATAGTATAAATGCCGGGAACTGGTTTTACATCATTAGCAAATTCTATCCTTAGATCGCCCTGAGACGAGCTGGCAGTCATTGTGAAATTATCAGTTCTGTTGGATGTGGATACTGAATTAAATTTTATTGGAGCGAAAGAACCTGTGAAAACAATGGTATTTTTGTTGGTAGTGCAAGGAATATTGGGAGCATTAACTTCTACAAGCAATTTACTTTCGATACTTTCGCAGATTCCTTTTGTTGTTTTTAAGGTGTATTCTCCTGCCATAGCAGATGTAACATTTTTAATAATTGGATTTTGAAGGTTGGACTGAAAATTATTAGGACCTGACCAATTGTATTTAACTTCAAAACCATCATTAAAGGGGGTTTCCAGCTCCAAAGTTGCGCCTGGTACTAATGGGGAGTTACTGCTGATTTCCGTAGTAGGTAGATAACATGTTACTGCATCAGTCGAAGAACAGCTCCCAAACAGGAGTGTGCAGAGGCTTGGAATGAGAAGAAGTAGTTTTTGCTTCATAAAAAATGTGGGAATAATATTTGTTTTTGATTAAAAGAGCGCAAAAGTATGTTTTTTATTAAGTTTTTACCTAGATTTTAAAGAGAAAAATAGCTGCTAATCTTATGTTTCCGGTAAGTAGTTCGTTTGCTTTTGTTTAGGTTCTAAGTCTTTTAATCTGAATTCCTTTTTCTTTAAATTATAGATTTTGTTCTCTGTTTATTTTATCCGAAATTTGCATCAAACACACTTAAATAAATTCAAAATGGAAGAATTTGGCAGAATAATAGTTTCTGAAACGGCAATGAACAGTGAGAATCTGCAGGATGTGATTCACTCGAATATTTCGGTAATCAATTTAATGCGTGAAGAAGGGGTCGATGATGAGTTCATCCACGAAGATGCTTTGATGAGTTATTATTTAGATTTCTATTGGTCACAATATACAGAAGGGAATTTTGCTCAGTTTGTCTATAAATCAGGTTGGAACAAAGAATTAAACGAACTTATTGAAGAAGGTCTGACTTTAATTGGTGCCGAAAAACACTTGGAATTGTTTCAGCAGCAAAGCAAAAAAGTGAGATTGATGAGCAGTGTAAAACTCAATAAATTTTTAAGCGGAAAATTGGAAGGCGTAAACCCAATACGTGATTTACTGAACAACGATGCGTTTTATGAATTAGAAGAAAACCTGGTGAGACTAAATGCCGATTTCTTAAAAAATCATCCCGATTTCGAAGTGCTTTCTGTCGATGATATGTTTGCGACTTTGGAGGAATTTGTGGGACATGAGATTAAGAGAGTTTAGTTTTTTAGGTTCAGAGGGGCAAAGGTTCAGAGGTTTTAGTTGGGTTTTGTCACAGAGATTCGCGGAGTTTTTCACAAAGCTTCACAAAGTTAACCGAAAAGAGCCTTTGGCTCGAGACATATTGTAGGGATGGATTTTAATCCGTCCTACAAAGTTTACAGGAAAGAGCCTTCAGCTCGGTCCATATTGTTGGGATGGATTTTAATCCATCCTGAAAGAAAACAAATAATTTTACCTGAAATTACATTTTCCGTCTAATCAATAAAATCTTGAGAAAACAAATTTCCATTTGTAAAAAGGCGGTTTTTGCCTTGCTGTTCTTGCCGATAGTTTTATCCGGTCAGGTGAACAATACAGATACAACTGATAATGTTACCCGTTATTATTACGACGATCAGGTAGTTTCGGTGCAAATATGGTACGGAGCAGATAAAAATCCGGACAGTACCAAAACGTATTATCCGAACGGAAAGCTAAATGAAGTTTTTTATTACGACGAAAAAGGGCTAAAAGATTCCGACTGTTTTCAGTACAATCAGGAAGGCGAAAAGTTAGTCACCTGGAATTTTTCGCATGGGAAATTAGTTAGCAGAATTGATCACAAACTGCCTTTCAGTAAAGACAAGGAAGAGTCGGTAAAAAAAGCCCTCAAACTACTTATCGAAATCAATACCAAAACAAATTACAATCCCACTAAAGTGAATGATCTGTACAATCGCGGTGTGTTAAGCGTTAGTTTGGGTAATATTACGCTGGCACTTGAGGACTTAAAAAAAGTCGAATACTCGATTGATAAAGATCCTAAAAATAAAAGTATCGTTCTGGCCGATTCGTTAGAACAAAAGAAAGATTTGTTTCGAAGCAAGCTTTACGACAGATTAGCCTTTGTCTATGCATCACTCGAAATGGATAGTTTTGCGATCCAGTATTACCATAAGGCCATAAAAAGTGCTCCGGACGATTTACGAATCCTCTATAATTTTGCTTCATTGCTCCAGCGAAGAAAGATATACGATTTAGCGTGTTTTTATCTGGAGAAAATTGCAGCTGTAAAACCGGATCACGCATATGCAAGATGGAGCCTCGCGAAATTGTACAGCGATACAGGCAATTATGAGAAAGCGATGGAAAATGTTGCAAAAGCTTTTGCAGCTGAAAATACAATTGCAGGCAGAAATTCGGCTTACGGTGGCAGGGATTTAAGAACCATCCGGGGTTTAATCTATCACAAATTAGGAGAATCAAATAAAGGAATCTCCGATTTAAAAGCAGCATTAGAAACGGATAAAAACAATTCGTACGCGATGAAGAATCTGGGGGTTATTTATTTGGAGCAGCATAAATACAAAAAGGCTTGCGAGTTGTTTCAAAAAGTAAAAGAGCTCAATTATGCTCTGATTTATGATGAAACAGATTTATCAGCATTGTTGGAAAGTGCCTGCAATAATACTCCGCATGAAAATACAACTACGAAAAAACCATATGCTTTCCCGAATCCCGCAACAAGTGTAATTTCGATAAAAGACCTTAATGCCGAAAACTTTGATTATGAGTTTTTTAATTTCGAATCGGTTTCTGTTTTAAAAGGAAAAAGTACAGATGGAAAAATAGACGTCTCGACCCTGTCTGCTGGTTTTTATGTGCTTAAAGTGACTATGGCAAATTCAACAGCAAGTTTTAGGGTGATTAAAGAGTGAAGAGTGAAGAGTGAAGAGTGAAGAGTGAAGAGTGAAGAGTGAAGAGTGAAGAGTGAAGAGTGAAGAG
>NZ_CAGKLC010000136.1 GCF_903469665.1 Flavobacterium sp. UGB4466
TACTCAAAAAAGGCAGGTAAAGAAGAAAAGTCTTTCTTTCACACAGTTTACTATGTGCTTTTTAACTAGTGAAATGCCTTTTTTAAGTTTACAAAGACTATGTTTCTATGTGTTAAAACAATTTTGATGTTTTTTACCGGAAGAAATAGACTAATTTGCTAAAACTGTCTTTCTTTCTAAAGGCCTGAACTGCCAGGATACAATAGTCAAAACAATTAGTAATACCGGACCGAATAGTTCTTTGGGGTGATCTCCAACCACTAAATGCGAAAAAACAGCACCCGTCATGGTAAAGAAAAAGCCTGCATATGCCCATTCTTTAAGTAATGGAAATTTAGGAATTAAGATAGCTACAGCTCCTAATAATTTCCAAATGCCGATCAGTGTTAAAAAATACACCGGAAACCCTAAATGCTGTATCATGCCTTCCTGTTCTTTTATTTTTAGCATTTGTACGATTCCTGTTGCTGTCATTCCTAACGCCAGCCATAATGTAGCAACCCAATAGATGATTTTGTCTCTTTTTTTCATGATTTTATAGTTTAGTTTAAGTTAGTTTAGTTTGTTTTAGTTGGGAATTATTTTAAACACATAGAAACATAGATTTAACAATCCCGAAAAAGGCATTTCACTTATTTTAAAGACGCAAAGACTGCCATGTGTTAGAAACATGTTTCTTTTTATATTCTTTTAGATACACAAAATCTATGTTTCTATGTGTTAAAGCATTGCACCTACGAGTTTAGTTTAATTTTTTGGCAGCGAATTCTTGTAATCTGTTGTGAGCCATATTGATCCCCTGAGCAAAAGGCAGTTTTAACATCTGATCTCTAAGTGCAGCAGATCTGTAAATAATATGCATTTTTAAGAGACTGGTTTCAGCTGTTACGGCTTCAAATTCAAGAAACTCAAGCTGAGGTGGAAATGGTGAGCCTTCCATTTCAAATGTTCTTGTGATTTTCTGCTCCGGAAAAAACTCGTGAATTACTCCGTTGGCTTTAAAAACCACATTCCCTTTAGGATCGGAAGTTTCAAATTGCCAGCCTCCGTACTTTTTGTTCTCCAGCTTTAGCACTTTGGTTCCCATCCATTGTTCGACAATTTCGGGCTCTGTATAAGCCGTGAACAATAATTTCAGAGGAAGATCAAACTCTCTTGTAATTAGTAAATCCTGTTGACCTTCTTCGGCAGTAATTTTCGTTTTTCGTTCCATAATTTGGTTATTCTTTCGGTTTATAGTTTTTCATGATACTTTCCAGTTTGTTAAAACGATCGTCCCACATTTGGCGGAACGGTTCTATAAAATCAGCAACTTCTTTCATTTTTCTGGCATTAGTTACGTAATAAATTTCCCTTCCATTTTGCGTTTGCTCCAGAAGTTCACATTCCGTTAATATTTGAATGTGTTTTGAAATTGTTTGTCTGGAAGAATTAAAATTTTCAGCAATAACTCCCGGAGTCATTGACTGGATAGCTACTAAGCTTAAGATTGCCCTTCGGGTAGGGTCGGCAATTGCCTGAAATACATCTCTACGAATTTCCATTATGCAGTTATTTGACAGCAAATATAATGCAGTTATTTGACTGCGCAAAATTTTTGACACATTTTTTTTAAAATATTTTATTGTAACAGTAAGATTGTCAATGTTTTTAAGGCTTTCCAGTGATGAAGCTACAGAGTAGATAAGAAGTTAACGGCTCGCAATTTTAAATTCCATTCGGGCAAGAAAGAGTATAATTGCGATTTCTGCGAGAAAATAGAATACCGCTAAATAAGTTAGGTGTGTATAAAGATAGAGCAACAGGCCTGCTGTGACACCACAGTATAACAGGTTGGCAAAAGCAATAATTTTGAGGCAACCTCGCCAGTTCTCATTTGCAAGCCAGTAACTCGCAAATGAAGAAGCCATAAGCAGGCAGGCTAAAACAGCAAGAAGATAGAGTGTTTTTTTAGGAACGCCGAAGTAGATTTCTAATTCAACCAGTACTACGCCCAACAAAAGGGTAGAAAATAAAGCTCCTAAGCCGTCGATCAGAAATATTTTTTTCGAATTTAAAATCATAGGTTCTGTTGGGGGCATTTGTTTTGGTTTATTAAAGTTAGGTCTAAAATTTTAAATTACAATAGTTTGACAAAAAAAAATCTAGTGAATAAAGGAATTCACTTTCAGAAGTGTTTTGTTATTTAAAAAGAGATTGGAGTAGAGATCCAAATAAAAAACCACTCTTTCCGGTTTATAAAAGAGTGGTTTTATTGTTTTAAGGTGCAAAACATTATATTTTTTTGAGGGTAACTTTCATTTCTTTACTGTCTAGTGTCAGTTGATCTTCTGTTATGATACTTTCACAAGGGTAAGGAGTACCGGTTTCATCCTTTATGACTAAATTTTTACCACCTTTTGTTAAAGCATAAGTACCATTGTTAATTTCTTGAGTAAGATATCCGGTAACATGTCCGTCTTCCGTAAAGGTAAGTGTGCCCTGTGTTAGAATTACATTTTTCATAGAATCTGAAATTGGTAATTTAGGCTCTACAGCAGTAATTTTCCAGGAGTTCACTAATTTATTTCGACCTTTATGACATGAAATCATTAATACAGCCAGTACTGCAATTGCGAAGATAAATAATTTAGATTTTTTCATGATTTTGTGGTTATATGTTAAACTACAGAAAATTACAAAATTTATTCTAATTAAAAATCTAAAAATCAAATATTTATAAAATTACTATCACACATGAAAAAACCTTAAATCTAAAGGGTTTTGTGTCTGAATAGCTTCAAAAAAACTAGTTTAAGGTGAGCTCTCCCAGAATTTCTTCGTACATAAAAGGCCCACCCGGATATTTGGCCGTATAGTCCAGGTTCATCCATACCTGCCCACGTTCGTCTATATGGTAGTGAATTTTTTTGCCATAACTTTCTTTTACAAAAAGCACATTTTTGATCAGGTAATTCACTTTTTCCAAGTCGATTGTTGACCCAATAAGTATTTCAGGGTAAATATGTCCTTTCGTATGAATCAATCGGGGAGTTCCGCCAATCGATCGAACTGCAGCGGCCATCAGTATAGAATGATCGTCGCAATCGCCTGAAAAGTATTCTAAAGATTCACTCGCAGTTGCAATATAATCCCCTTCTTTAGGATCATTAACATAATTCCAACGGCTGTTGATTTCTTTAAACACAGCAAAACACTGAATGATGGTTCTGTAATCTGAATAACCTTTAAGGCCTTTAAAATGCTTAGAAGTGGCCATAATGGCAAAGTTTCGAACCTTTGGATTCTGATACTCTATCGCATTGATGATTTTGGATTTATTAGGAAACGGAAGCAGTTTTGCTACAATAATATCCTGTGGGAATGGATTGTCAGACATGGTATAAATCATCGAATTGTAGTCTTCGGAGATTTCACTGAAGCCGTAATTTCCAATAACCGTTCCGTAGAACAATACTAATAAATATACCGCAATGCAGAGTATAATGATGGTTCTGAGCAACATCAGAAGAAAGAAAATTGCAGTAAAAACCAGTACAAAAATCAAAACACGATCTAAATTGAATGCCCATTGTAAATCGATCAGATTTTGATGTAATATGATAAAAATTGGAACCGTAATTAAAAGACTCAATAGCATAATAATAATCCTGTCCCAGGGTGATTTCACCTGTAATTTGGATTTTAATTGCGGAAAGTCAATTTTAGGAAATTTTATCATAAGATTCAAAAGCAGTTTTTACAGCGCTTTCACGGTTTCAACAAAAGTACTTTTTTTCTCAATAATTCCCAGATCAAATAATTGATTTTGAATTTTGATAAAAGCTTTCTCTGTCAATTGCTTCTGAGACCATTTGGTTAATTTTAACCACTCCTGGATGTCTTCTTGTTTTTGATTGAAAAGACTTGCCAGAGTTTTGTCAATATTTGGAATCTGAGCAAAATCCTGAGTTGTTCTATTGATTATCTCCAATATCTGCTCGACTATTTTAGGGTTCTTTTTCAAAAACTCGTCTCTGACGGCAATTACAAACGATGGCCATGGAGTAGGGCAGTCACCAACTCTTCTGAAAATACCTTGATCCACCAGTGGCTTGGTCATAAAACGCTCCCACATAAAATAATCGGCAGTTCCGTTAGTCAAAGCTTCAACAGCGCCGTCAATTGTATTTATGATTTCAAACTGTAAATTATCGGTTTTCCATCCTTGCTCATGTGCATTCACATAAGCCATTAATTGAGATCCTGAACCCAATCGTGAAATGGCTGCTTTTTTATCTTTAAGATCTTTCACGGTCTCAAAAGCTGATTTTGCAGCAACATGAATCCCCCAAATCAAAGGTGATTGTACGTAGATCTGAACAATTTTGCTTGGATTTCCTGCTGCAATATCTTTTAGAATACCTTCAGTCAGGATAACGGCTATGTCAGCTTCATCATTGCGCAGCATCTGACACATTTTGCCGGTTCCTTCCGGAATGTCTTCCCATTGTAAATCAATATTTTCGGCTTCAAATTCACCATTTTCAATGCACATTTGCCATGGTAAATTGAAGTGCTCAGGAACACCTACAATTTTTACAGTTTTCATTCTAAGTTTAGTTTAAGTTGGTTAAGAGTATTCTAAGTTTATTGGGACATTAATTTTTTAATAAATCAGTTCTGTGTTTGTCTGATAAACAAGGTTCGGCAAATTCAATTACAGCATTTGCTTCGTATTCTGATAATAAGTTTTTTACAATCGAATAATCAGTATTTTTCGCAATTTCGACTGCAAGAAAGGTTTCGTTTAATGCTTCTGATAAACAATTGATTGCTTTTAATTTTTCGCGTATGATTTCTTTATCAAATTCTTTTTCAAGAATAAGAACCTGTACGATTGAGTTTCCTGAATGTTCTATAGTTTCTTTGTGAATAAAACACTTTTCATTTTCACAATATTCTGCCCTGAAGATATCATCAGTAGCAATTAAAGGACCAAAAAAGGGAATATTATCCAATTTAAAAAGACCTTTCTCAGAATCTAAAATTTCTGCCCACATGGTTTCCGACACTATTTCTTCCAGGTAAGTGCTGTAGTATTTGAACAGGATTTTTTTATGCGTTTCTGCCATTATTTCATTTTATATTTATTGCAACCTCTATTAATTAATCTCATCGATTACTGCTTTCAAAGGCGATATTACAATGCGATAACCGTCAGGATCTAAGAACATCTTTCCGTTCTCATTCCAGAAAGGATTGGTTGCAGTTAAGATGGAGGTATTGTTGCGTTCAATCCTGTCTATCAATTCATTGTAATCCATAATTGACTTTGGATAAAGCACAATTACATCATCTTCATCAAACGTATGATTTGCTTTTACTTTTGATTGTGTAAATTCGAAATGCCAGTCGGACTGTGGCATCCCAAGAAAAACACCGTCGTAATCTTTATGTTTCTCAAAGCTGCCCAAAAGTTCAAAACCAAGGACATTGATATAAAAATTAGCTATTTTTTCAATATTATCGGTATGTCGGGCAACTCTTAAAAACATAATTTTAGGATCTTATTTGATTAATATGATGTTCTAAATGTTCTACATAATCAGTCATTAGAAACTTTAGATCAATTACAGATGCATCGCTTAAAATGATCTCATAATTCAAAGCTTTTTCATCCACATTCTTCATGATCCTTACAATTTGACGGTTTATGGAGAGCCATAGCTGTGTAAGATCATTAATGTCCATGGTTTGATACTGATTTAAATTTACCAGATCCATTTGACTGTAAGGTCTGTGATAATACGGTTTTTCCAGATAATTAATTTCTGTAAAACGAACCAGATTATGAATCCCTGAATCAACCAAATGCCCGATAACTTCTTTTTTTGACCATTTCCCGGGTTTTTTAGCTTCCAGAATTTCACTTTTCAGAGAAGGGAAATAGGTCGAATTATCCTTCAGTAATTTTTCAAACTTTAAAATAGCATTTTCCATGAATAATCTAATTTCCGAATGGATTATAGTATTGAATTAATTTCCTGCCAGCTTATCAAGGGTATACGCAATAAGTGCGTCAACCGCTTTATAAGGATCCTCGCTAAAAGTTCCTGAAGCACGATTGGCGATAATTGCATTTAAAGAAAGTGCATTATGTCCTAAAAGTGCAGAAAGCCCGTATATCGCTGCAGTTTCCATTTCTAAATTGGTAATTCTTTGTTCGTCAAAACTAAAATTATCCATTTTATTGTTTAATTCCTGATCCTGAATGTCCAAGCGTAAAACACGTCCTTGTGGTCCGTAAAAACCTCCGGCTGTAGCAGTAATTCCTTTGAACATTTGATCCGATTCGATAATTTTTTCCAGCTTTTCAGAACATGCAATGGCATAAGGCTTTCCTTTTTTAGCATCCCAGTTCGTATGTTTGATGAAAGCTTCTTCAATATCAGCATTCGAAACTTCATCAATTAAGTAGGAGCGAAGCATGTTATCAAGTCCCAATCCGTATTTAGACATTACAAAACTGTCTACCGGAATATCGGTTTGTAAAGAACCTGAAGTTCCAATTCGTATAATATTCAAAGAAGTCAGGTTTTCTTTTGGCTGGCGTGTTTCAAAATCGATGTTTACCAAAGCATCAAGTTCGTTTATCACGATATCAATATTGTCAGGACCAATTCCTGTTGACATTACCGATATTCTTTTTCCTTTATAGATTCCGGTTTGAGTTTTAAATTCTCTTTTTTGTGTAGAATATTCAATAGAATCAAAAAACTGAGTGATTTTTTCCACTCTGTTTTGATCTCCTACGAAAATAATATCGTGCGCAATATGTTCAGGACGAAGGTTTAAATGGTAAACACTCCCGTCCGGATTAAGTATTAATTCTGAATTTTGTATCATTTTTTTTAAGGTTCTAAGTTTTTTTAAAGGTACTAAGGCACTAAGGTTCTGAGGTTCTAAGCTTTTTTTGAAAATTCTAAATTCTAAATTTTTCTAGACAAAGCTTTGCGAACTTTGCGTTTTTATTCAAGGGTTACTATTGTAAATTCTTTGCGGACGTTGCGGTTAGATTATTTAAATCTAAAATCTGCAATCTAAAATCAAGAATCATCACCCGCCAACTCTTTTAGTTTTAAATCCTTTAGCTTTAAGGATTTCCATAATTTTATCCCGATAATCTCCCTGAATAATTATAGAGGCGTCTTTAAAAGTTCCGCCAACACTAAGTTTGGTTTTGATTTCTTTAGCCAATACTTTGAAATCTTCGTCTGATCCTTCGTAGCCTTCGATTATGGTGGTGGCTTTTCCTTTCCGTTTTTCGAATTTGCAAATCATAGGCTCCTTTTGGATATAAAGAACATGATCCTGTTCCTGAATTTCTTCAGGTTCATTGGATTCGACATGATCCGGAAACAAATTTTTTAATTGATCTTGTAAGTCCATAATTTTTATGCTAAAAAATAAATGCTAATTAAAGATAGTATGTAAAAAACAAATTCCAAATCCCAATGATGAGTTTGGGATTTGGAATTTTTAAATTTTGGAATCTAATTTAGGTTTATTTCTTGATTAAACCTAAATCTACCAAGCGTTCGTATAAATAATCTCCAGCTGTAATATCTTCGAATTTCTTAGGATTCTCTGCATCAATACAGTTTTCCAAACAATCCAGCTTCATATCGCTTACCGGATGCATAAAAAACGGAATAGAATAACGAGAGGTTCCCCATAATTCTCTTGGTGGGTTAACTACCTGGTGAATAGTTGATTTTAACTTGTTGTTTGTATGTCTTGACAACATATCTCCAACATTAATTACCAGCTGATCGTCTTCAGCAATAGCATCAATCCATTCGCCATCGTGATTCTGGACCTGTAATCCTTTACCCTGAGCACCCATTAATAAGGTAATCAAATTGATATCACCATGAGCAGCCGCGCGAATTGCGTTTTCCGGCTCAGTAGTAATAGGCGGGTAGTGGATTGGTCTTAAAATAGAGTTTCCGTCTTTCGCATATTGATCGAAATAAAACTCATCCAGTCCTAAATGTAAAGCTAAAGCTCTTAACACATAAACACCTGTTTTCTCAAGCATTTGATACGCTTCTTTACCTACAACATTAAAACGAGGTAATTCTGTAACATTTACATTTTCAGGATACTCTGCTGCATATTTAGAAGAAGCATCCACGTACTGGCCAAAATGCCAGAATTCTTTTAAATCTCCCTCTTTGCGTCCTTTAGCATGTTCTTTTCCAAAAGATACATAACCTCTTTGTCCGCCAATACCGGGAATTTCATAATTATGCTTAGTTTCTACTGGCAAAGCGAAAAATTTTCTAATTTCGCTATATAGCTCGTCTACCAACTGGTCGTCTAAAAAGTGACCTTTTAGGGCTACGAAGCCAATGTTTTCAAATGCACTGCCGATTTCATTTACAAATTTTTGTTTACGTTTCGGGTCGTCCGAAAGGAAATCACGTAAGTCTACACTAGGAATGTTTTGCATACTTTACATTTTTATTTAAAGATAAAAGGCGTTGTAAAACCTTTCAGTAACAAAGGTAGAGAATATTTTAG
>NZ_CAGKLC010000137.1 GCF_903469665.1 Flavobacterium sp. UGB4466
TCAAGAACCTTAGGTTTGTGATAATATCAATAAGTAGTTTTTTTTGAAGATAGTATTAACAAACAAGGCCATTTGTAAAAAAAAACTTAAATGATATAATAATCTAAAATAATTAACTAACTTTAGGTTTGTTAAAATTTAGTTAGTTAATTTAAAGATAATGCTATTCTTGATTTATATTTAATTGGTTATTAAAAAATTAAGGATACATAAAAGCAGGTCGATTGACCTGCTTTTTCTGTTTAATAAAGTATGTAAAAACGAGATTATTTCGCTTGTTTCTTCATTTCTTTTTCAATCATATCATAGAATTGATCGATTTTTGGCATAACCACAATACGAGTTCTTCTATTACGGGCTTTGTTCTCAGCACTATCATTAGCTACTAATGGTACATAAGAACTTCTACCGGCAGCGATTAATTTAGCAGGGTTTACACCAAGTTCATTACTTAATACACGAACGATTGAAGTAGAACGTTTAACACTTAAATCCCAGTTGTCTAAGATAATTCCATTACTTTTGTAAGGAACGTCATCTGTGTGACCTTCAACCATACATTCAAAATCAGGTTTGTCGTTCACTACTTTAGCAACTTTAGCCAAAACAGATTTTGCTTTGTCGCTCACGTCATAACTTCCACTTTTGAATAATAATTTATCAGCGATCGAAATAAATACAACTCCTTTTTCTACGTTGATTTCGATATCCGGATCATTGATTCCAACAGCTCCTTTTAAGCTTGTAACTAAAGCTAAAGTTACACTGTCTTTCTTAGTTAATGCATCCTGAAGTCTAGATATTTTTAAATCTTTTTCTTTTAAACTTTCTAAAGATTTCTCAAGATTTTCAGCTCCTTTAGTAGTTAACACAGTTAAGTCTTTAGAAGTACTGATTAAATCCTGATTGTGTTGTTTATAGCTTTCAGCAGTTGCTGCTAATCCTGCTTTTTCTTCCAAACAAGTATTTAATTTAACTGTGCAAGAGTTTAATAAATCTTGTATCTCTTTGTTCTTAGCTTCTAAAGCAGCATATTGCTTCTTCGATACACACGAAGTTAAGGCCATTAGTACTGATAGTGCGATAACTATTTTTCTCATAGGTATTATATTTAATTAAACGTTGATTACAAATTTAGTTCTTAATATTTTGATTAATGTTAAAGATTTCTTTAAATACCTGTAATTTCTTTAGGTAATACAAGTAAACGATACTTTTAACCATATAGTATTCTTGTATCTGGAAATCTTTACGCTTTTTAAGGTATTTTAAAGATATGCTATAAAAAGAGAAATGAGCTTTCAGGATAGCATAAGTATGGCCAACCTTTCCCTGAGTGAGGAAACGGATACCCGCTATTCCGTCTAAAACCATTCGGAAGAAAATCACAAAGAACAGTCTCTTTTTAGGTAAATTCTTAACGAGCATCAATAATGAATTTCTAAAATTTAAGAAAGTCTTTCTTGGATTTCCTTGTTGCAAAGTCGCACCTCCAACATGATAAACAGTGGAACCGGATACGTACTTAATCACGTGTCCTTCATTTGCAGCACGCCAGCACAAATCGATTTCTTCCTGATGAGCAAAAAAGGTCTCGTCAAAACCACCTAATTCATGGTATACTTCACTTCTGATAAAAAAACAAGCCCCCGAAGCCCAAAACAATTCACAATTATCATCATACTGCCCATTATCTTTCTCTATCGTATCAAAAATACGGCCACGACAAAAAGGGAATCCATATTTATCAATGAAACCACCGGCCGCACCTGCATACTCAAAGTATTCCTTATTTTTATAATCGAGAATTTTTGGCTGAATGATTGCGGTTAGTTTTTCATTCTCAAAAGTTTCAAGGATAGGAGTGAGCCAATTCTCAGTAACTTCAATATCTGAATTTACCAATGCATAAATTTCGGCATCAATATGTTGCAAAGCATCATTGTAACCTTTAGCAAAACCATGATTGCCTGTGTTTTGAACTATTTTTATGGAAGGAAAATTATTCTTAACAAAGTCTATAGAATCATCCGTTGAAGCATTGTCAGCAACATAAATTTGAGCACCCTCAGAAAATCGGATAACAGAAGGTAAAAATTGTTCTAACAATTTTACGCCATTCCAGTTTAAAATTACAACAGCTATTTTATCCAAAAGTAATTCTTATTTATTTTAATATTATTCTATTCTTTATAATCGGGCAAGCTTCTTAAAAACTGATATTTTTCATTCTCAAAATCCATCTGACAGTAAAAATGATTCAGTCCGTTTGTGACGTTCAAAAACCGTGCCTGCATTGTCATGTTATAACGGGCAATCTGATCAAAAGTTGCCTGAGAGATTTTAACTTCGGGGGCTTTGCATTCTACCAATATATGTATAGAGCCATCAGAATTGAAGACCACTACATCATACCTCTTCCTTAAACCATTGACAGTAAGAACTTTTTCAACGTTTATAAGTGATTTAGGGTACTTTTTCTCAATCATTAAAAACTGAACGACATGTTGACGAACCCATTCTTCTGGAGTAAGAATGATAAATTTTTTCCTGATTTCATCAAAAATAGACACTTTATTTTCGCTATTTTTGAATCGGAAAGTATAGGTTGGGAAATTAAGTTTAAGCATAAAGCAAATATAATTTGAAAATTAGTCAATTTGAAAATTAACCAATTATTTATTTTGAATTAAACTGAAGACTGATACCGCATACTGAAAACTTAATTTAATGGACGAAGTTGTAAAAATTGTTAATGACATAAAAGCCGGAAATATAAAACCGATCTATTTTTTAATGGGCGAAGAGCCTTATTATATTGATAAATTATCGGAGTATATTGAACAGAATGTGCTTGCTGAGGAAGAAAAAGGATTCAATCAGACTGTTTTATACGGGAGAGATGTATCGGTTGAAGATATTGTAGCAACGGCCAAGCGCTACCCTATGATGGCTGATCGTCAGGTTGTTATTGTAAAAGAAGCACAGGATTTATCGCGAACAATTGATAAAATAGAGTCTTATGTAGGCAATCCGATGGAGACAACGGTCTTGGTTTTTTGTTATAAATACAAAACGCTGGACAAACGTAAAAAAGTAACCAAATTACTGGCTCAGAAAGGAATTGTTTATGAAAGCAAAAAATTATACGAAAATCAGGTTGGTGACTGGATAAAACGTGTACTTGCCGGAAAGAAATATACAATTGACCCAAAAGCCAATGCAATGCTGGTTGAATTTTTAGGTACCGATTTGAGTAAAATTAATAATGAATTAGAAAAATTGCAAATTATTCTACCACAGGGAACCGTTATTACGCCACAACATATCGAGGAAAACATTGGTTTCAGCAAAGACTATAATGTTTTTGAATTGCGAAAAGCGATAGGCGAACGAAATCAGTTAAAGGCCTATAAGATTGCGGAGAATTTTGCCCATAATCCTAAAGAATATCCATTAGTAATGACGACAGGATTAGTATTCGGTTTCTTTGTTCAACTTTTAAAGTACCATGGACTTAAAGATAAAAATCCTAAAAATGTCGCAGCAGCCATTGGGGTCAATCCTTATTTTTTAAAGGAATACGATTTAGCAATAAAAAACTATCCGATGCGTAAAGTGAGCCAAATTGTAGGTGCACTGCGTGATGTTGACGTTAAAAGTAAAGGAGTAGGAGCCAATGCATTACCACAATCCGATTTATTAAAAGAAATGTTATATAAAATATTCAATTAAACAATTCAAAATTAGTTCATTAATAGTGTTTTTATGTGTAATGAACGTATCAATCTATCCTGATTTATTCGCTTGAAATTTTGTTTTTAAAATCACAAGTGACAGGGACGATTTTGTTCTTTCTTTTACTACATACATAAAATGAGTACAGTTACAGGAACTATTTGTCATAATAGTAGTATATAATTTATTAAAATTTTGGTAAAAACAATCTAAATTTACTATATTACCTCAATATAATTTATATAAAAAAATTCGGTGGCCCCATCTACTTTAAATTTACGCATTTCAAGAATAAGGATTATTCTTGCACTATTGGTTTGTCTTTTAACTGGTTTTAAGAGTCATTCTCAGTCTCAAATTCTCTCGAAAAAAAAATCAGACATTATTCTGTCAAAGATTGATAGTATAAAAAAGTTAATCCAAACAGAGAATGTCGAAAATCACCTTTTAGGACTTAAAATCTTAAATAAAACAAAAGCATATCTAGAAAGAACAAAAGACACGGCAAGTCTTTTATTCTTTCACAGAGAGAGTATCAAACTAATTTCCTATTTACGAAGTTTTGGAACTCCAAATGCTTATCTTTTTGAAAATTTCCAAATCTTAAAAAAATACAATGATAGGCGGGAGTTAGCCTTATTACACGAAGCTCTTGGTGATTTGAGATATTATGAAGGCAGTAAGTTATTGTCGCATGAATATGATTTGAAAGCGCAAAGCTTAATAAAAAAATATGGCAACTATGAGGACAATATAAACATAAACTACAATCTCTCCGTTTATTATAAAAACTCTAAAGACTACAAGAAATCTATTGATTTTGCGATGACCTCGCTTGAAAACATTAAGAAAAGCAACACATTCGAGAAGAACAATTTCAAGATACCAAATTTATACCTCTTCATTTCTGAAGATTATTACCATTTAAAAGAAAATGACAGCGTATATAAATACCTGATACTTGCAGAAGAAACAAAAACGAATACCACAGACGGAAGGTTTCCTTATGGAGCTAAGCTGAATGAATTAAAAGCAATGTATTATTACAATATAGGAGATCTGGAAACTGCGGCAAAGTTGTACCAAACTTCAGTATCTGAATATGTTAAACTCAATCAGTTTAAAATGAGACTGGTTCAAAAATCAAACAAGCTAAACAGTACTTTAAAAATAAAAAGTATTGAGAATAAAGGAAAAATTAATGAAGCGAGACTTGAAAGCGTAAGTGAATCTTATAAAAATTATTTGTTGATTTTTGCCTTATTGATTGTTCTGATATTGACAGTACTATTTATAATTCAATTTAGCGCCTATAAATATAAAATGAAGGTCAATTTAATCCTTCAGAAGAAAAACTTAGAGTTAAAAAAAATAAATAGAGAGTTAAATGAGGCATCGAAAATAAAAGATACTTTTCTTGATGTGGTAACGCATGAATTGAAAACTCCTTTAAATACAATTAAAGGAACAGCATATTTGCTTAAAAATGAAAAATCGGAACTTCTAAAGGAAGATTATATTAAAAATTTAAATTTTTCTTCAGATTACCTGCTAGGTTTTATCAATAATATGGTAGATTTTAAAAATCTAAAACGTCATGATACTGTTAACTTAGACTACAAAGACATTAACCTGGAAATAATACTAAACTCCATCATTGAAATGTTTAGAATCAATAATCTGAACCAGAACAGGATCTTAATTAATTTTGATGATAAAATTTCACCTACTTTAAAATGTGATGAAATAAGATTTACTCAGGTAATTATGGAGTTGATGACGAATGCCGCAAAATTTACTAAATATGGCGAAATAACTTTAAAAGCAGAATTAATTCATTCTGTTAACGGTGAGGAAAGTATTAAATTTGAAGTTTCTGACACGGGAATTGGAATTTCAGAAGAGGTTCAATATAAAATATTTGAACCATTTATACAGGAATCGGCCGAGATTAATAGTAATTACGGCGGAAGCGGTCTGGGGTTGTCAATTATAAAAAGGACGTTAGAACTTTTTGGAAGTCAGATCAAAGTTAGATCTAAAAAAGATGAAGGAACTACTTTTTCGTTCGTAATCGATTTTAAAATTTCTAAAGAAACCAATGACGAAACTATTTTCAGTGATGCTGAAAGACAAAAAGAGCAACTTTCAAATATCGAGATTTTATTGGTTGAGGATAATAAAATGAATCAGCTGATCGCTAAGAAAATTTTAGTCAATAAAGGTTTTAAATGTGAAGTAGCTAATAATGGACTTGAAGCAGTTGAGAAAGTAAAAGCTAAAAATTATGCCATAATATTGATGGATATAATGATGCCTGTTATGGATGGTTTTGAAGCATCGGCAATTATTAGTAATTTAAAACCTGAAATACCAATCGTAGCTTTAACGGCCATTTGCGAAAATATCGGCAACGATGATTTTCAAAGGGCTAAAATTTTAGAAAAACTTGATAAGCCGGTAGATCCAGATATTTTGTACAAAACAATTTTAAAATATGTTGTACAAAAAACGCTTTAAGATCTATGGAAATTCACGATATTTGCATCTCTAAAAAATTACTACTTTTAAAATACTAATAACGCAATTATGGGAATGAATAAAAATACCATCCTGGGATGGGCTACTTTTATAATGGTGCTTATGGGCTTGTTACTTATTGGTCTTGGCGCTTTCAGATACAGAGATGTTTCAGGCTGGGGATTTGCTGCAACCGGAGTTGGTTTTATTGCAAACGCCTGGGTTTTTAACGCTTTGAAAGGAAGGGTGTAAGTTTGTTGTTAATAGTTTGTTGTTAGGACTAGAATAAATCTGAAGATTTACATATTTGGTATAAAACCAGAACATAATGCTAATATGTTACGTTATTGATTCAATCAACAACTTTAAAAACAAATGAAAGAGCTGCAATAGAAAAAAAATAAAATTAGGAGAATGATGAATTCTTTAAAGAACTGTAAAATCATAAGGAGTTAACTTTAAGTAATTCAATAATAAATAATAAACGAATAACTATAAACATAATAATAAACATAACATGTCAGACGATAAGAAAGTAATTTTCTCAATGCAAAAATTGAGTAAAACCTATCAAGGAGCAGACAAGCCAGTTCTTAAAAATATTTACTTGAGTTTCTTCTATGGAGCGAAAATTGGTATTTTAGGACTTAATGGTTCCGGAAAATCTTCACTTTTAAAAATTATTGCCGGAGTTGATAAAAACTATCAGGGTGATGTTGTTTTTCAACCGGGTTATACTGTTGGTTACTTAGAGCAAGAACCAATACTTGATGACTCAAAAACAGTTATCGAAATTGTTCGCGAAGGAGCAGCTGAAACCATGGCAGTTTTAGAAGAGTACAATCAGATTAATGATTTGTTTGGTCTTCCTGAAAACTATGAAGATCAGGATAAAATGGACAAGTTAATGGATCGTCAGGCAGCTTTACAAGATAAAATTGATGCTCTTGGTGCGTGGGAAATTGATACAAAGCTTGAAATTGCAATGGACGCCTTACGTACACCGGAAGGAGATACACCAATTAAAAACCTTTCAGGAGGAGAGCGCCGTCGTGTAGCACTATGCCGTTTGTTATTGCAACAACCTGATGTGTTACTTTTAGATGAGCCTACCAACCACCTTGATGCTGAGAGTGTTCTTTGGTTAGAGCAACATTTAGCACAATACTCAGGAACTGTAATTGCCGTAACGCACGATAGATACTTCTTAGACAATGTTGCGGGGTGGATTTTAGAATTAGACAGAGGTGAAGGTATTCCATGGAAAGGAAACTATTCTTCATGGTTGGATCAAAAATCAAACCGTATGGCTCAGGAAGAAAAAGTGGCTTCTAAAAGAAGAAAAACTTTAGAACGTGAGTTGGAGTGGGTTCGTCAGGGAGCAAAAGGTCGTCAAACGAAACAAAAAGCCCGTTTACAGAACTACGACAAATTATTGAATGAAGATCAAAAACAACTGGATGAAAATCTGGAAATCTATATCCCGAACGGTCCGCGTTTAGGAACCAATGTGATTGAAGCTAAAAATGTAGCAAAAGCTTTTGGGGATAAATTATTGTACGATAATTTGAACTTTACTTTGCCACAGGCGGGAATTGTTGGAATTATTGGGCCAAACGGTGCCGGTAAGTCGACTATTTTCAAAATGATTATGGGAGAACAACAAACTGATAGTGGAGAATTTTCAGTTGGTGAAACTGTAAAAATTGCTTACGTTGACCAGTCACATTCTAACATTGATCCAAACAAATCAATTTGGGAAAATTTTGCTGACGGTCAGGAATTGGTAATGATGGGAGGTAAACAGGTAAACTCAAGAGCTTACTTGTCACGTTTCAATTTTGGAGGTGGTGAGCAAAACAAAAAAGTATCTATGTTATCCGGTGGAGAGCGTAACCGTTTGCACTTAGCGATGACATTGAAAGAAGAAGGAAACGTGCTTTTACTCGATGAGCCTACGAATGACCTTGACGTAAATACACTTCGCGCACTTGAGGAAGGTTTAGAAAACTTCGCTGGTTGCGCTGTAATTATTTCTCACGACAGATGGTTCTTGGATAGAATCTGTACGCACATTCTTGCTTTTGAGGGAGACTCTGAAGTTTATTTCTTTGAAGGAAGTTTCTCCGATTATGAAGAAAACAAAAAGAAACGTCTTGGTGGTGATTTAACTCCAAAACGTTTGAAATACAGAAAATTGATTAGATAATATTCTAAGTAAATTTTAAAATAAAAAAAATCCCAAATTCTTATCCTATAG
>NZ_CAGKLC010000138.1 GCF_903469665.1 Flavobacterium sp. UGB4466
AAATATTACAATATTAACAGTTTAAGGGTTTATTTGTTAATAGTCTTTTAGTTTGTATTCAAGTTAGTACTCTTGTTTTTTGATACGAATAAGGGGGAATTCGATTTGAATTGGAAAATCAATAATTAATTTATTGATAAGTAGTAGTTTACAAATGTAATACAAATTTATTTAAAAAAAAGCATGTAATAAAAAAAAATCGATTCGCTTTGTTAAAGGAATCGATTTTTAATTTTTTTAATTTTTTAATTTAGAAAGAGAAACAGCATTAATACAATATCGCAGGCCACTTGGTTCGGGACCGTCTGGAAAAACATGCCCTAAATGGGCATCACAGGTATTGCAAACGACTTCAACCCGAATCATTCCGTATGATTTGTCAGCATGGTATGCAATTGCATTTTCTTTTAAAGGCTGAGTAAATGAGGGCCATCCTGTTCCTGACTCAAACTTCTCAGAAGCATCAAATAATAAAGTTCCACAGCATTTACATTCGTAAATTCCGGGGTCAAACAAACTGCAAAGTTCAGAACTGAAGGATCTTTCGGTACCTTTTAATCGGGTTACCTGAAATTCTTCAGGAGTTAAAAGCTGTTGCCATTCTTCCTCCGTTTTTTCTACTCTTTTTTCCGGTATCGGATTTCCTTTATTTGTAAAATGAATTACATCTGCCCATTTTATCATAACTATATTTTTTAAGTTTTCAGTCGTCAGTCGTCAGTTTTAAGTTTTCAGTCGTCAGTCGTCAGTCTCAGTCGTCAGTTGTCAGTCTCAGTATTCAGTCTCGGTATTCAGTTTACTGCGACTGCAAACTGCGACCGGATACTGATTACTAATTTATTCTTCCTCTTTCTGTCCCATCATCATTAAGTAGGCTTTTAGGAACGGATCTATATTTCCATTCATAACGCCATCAACATCACTGGTTTCATAGCCTGTACGAACGTCTTTTACTAATTTATAAGGTTGCATTACGTAATTACGTATTTGTGAACCCCATTCGATTTTCATTTTTCCGGCTTCGATATCGGCACGTTGTGCTTGTTGTTTTTTTAACTCAATTTCGTACAATTGAGAACGTAACATCTGCATAGCACGTTGTCTGTTGTCCTGTTGAGATCTTGTTTCAGAACATTGAATCTGAATTCCGGTTGGTTTGTGTACTAACTGCACTTTGGTTTCGACCTTATTTACGTTTTGCCCTCCGGCACCACTGGAACGGGAAGTTGTAATTTCGATATCGGCAGGATTAATGTCAATTTCGATACTATCGTCAACAAGCGGGTACACATAAACAGATACAAACGAAGTATGACGTTTGGCATTACTGTCAAAAGGAGAGATTCGCACCAAACGATGCACTCCGTTTTCGCCTTTTAGATAACCGAAAGAATAATCTCCTTCGAATTCTAAAGTTACAGTTTTAATTCCGGCTACATCACCTTCCTGAAAGTTAAGTTCTTTGATTTTGTAACCGTAACTTTCTCCCCACATCATGTACATACGCATCAGCATTCCGGCCCAGTCACAACTTTCAGTTCCTCCGGCTCCGGCTGTAATTTGTACTACGGCACTTAAACTGTCTCCTTCATCCGAAAGCATGTTTTTAAATTCGATGTTTTCAATATGAGCCTGAGTGGTGTTGTAATGTTCGTCTAACTCTGCTGCAGAAAGTTCGCCTTCTTTATAAAAATCATACGCAAGTTGCAATTCATCAGTAAGTTCGATTGCTTTGTTGTAATCTTCGATCCATTTTTTCTTGTTTCGAAGGTTTTTTACAATAGCTTCGGCTTCTTTTGCATTGTTCCAAAAATCAGGTGCAAAAGTTTTTTCTTCCTCGTTCGCAATTTCGATTAGTTTGGCATCAACGTCAAAGATACCTCCTCAACGCACCAAGGCGCTCCACAATACCTTTTATTTGTTCGGTCGTTGTCATAAATTAATAGTAGTTTTATATGTTTTTTACAAATATTACGTTAATTTGGTTCTATCGTTATCGGGAAGTTAAAATTTACTGAAACTTACCAAAATTAACTAACAGTAATACGTAATTTTGCTGTACAAAAATAAGATATAGTTTTTAGAATATGGAAATAAATTTAATTAGCGATACCATTACTAAACCAACATATGAAATGTTGCAGTATATGTTTAATGCTCATGTTGGGGATGACGTATACAGGCAAGATCCTACAGTTATCGAATTAGAGACTAGAGTTGCTGAGTTTTTTGGTATGGAAGCCGGGCTTTTTTTTCCGTCTGGAACTATGGCAAATCAAGCCGCAATTAAATTACATACACAGCCCGGAGAACAATTGATTGCAGATAAATATGCTCATGTTTATCATTATGAAGGAGGAGGAGTTTCGTTCAACAGCGGTGTATCCTGTTGTTTGTTAGACGGACACAGAGGGATGATAAATGCCAGTCAGGTTGCTGCGGCAATCAATGATCCTGAGTTTTATCACAGTCCATTAACCAGTTTGGTTTGTGTAGAGAATACCACCAATAAAGGAGGTGGGGCTTGTTATGAATTGGAAGATTTAAGAGAGATAAAAAAAGTTTGTGATGCTAATAATCTGAAATTCCATTTGGATGGAGCCAGAATTTGGAATGCATTGGTGGCTAAAAGACAAAACCCAAAAGAATTTGGAGCAATTTTCGATACAATATCGGTTTGTCTGTCTAAAGGATTAGGCGCTCCAATAGGTTCTGTGCTGCTTGGAACGAAAGAAGATATTCGTAGAGCGTTGAGAATAAGGAAGATACTTGGTGGAGGGATGCGTCAGGTAGGATATTTAGCAGCAGCGGGATTGTTCGCTTTGGCACATAATATTGAAAGATTGGCAGAAGATCACAGAAGAGCTAAAGAAATTGCGGCTGTATTAAGTACAAAATCTTGGGTTTCAGCAATAGAGCCTGTAGAGACGAATATTTTGATTTTTTCTTTGGCAGAAGGATATAGTGATCAGCTTTTGATTGAAAAGCTAAAACAAAAAAATATCTTAATAAGCTCGATGGGACATAATAAGCTTAGAATTGTCACACATTTAGATTACAAAGAAGTAATGCATACTTATGTAATTGAGACGTTGCAGAAATTCTGATGAAAGGGACTAAGGTTCTGAGGTTCTGAGTGAAAAAGTATTAAAAAAAAATGCCGTCCTAAAGGGACAGCATTTTTTTTACAACTAGCATTTAAAATCCAACCTTGGTTACTTAGTATCTCAGAACCTTAGTGTCTTAGTGCTTTTATTTAAAAAGATTATCCATTCCCGGAATCATTGGCATATCCATTTTGGCAACGGCATCCAATTCTCTTTCGTTTACGCTTGTTGCTTTTTCTATTGCTTTATTCAGAGTTACAATAAGGTAGTCTTCAAGTTGTTCTTTATCTTCCAATAAAGAATCATCAATACTGATTGATTTTACTTTTCTATTGGCTGTTAATGTTATTTTTAATAATCCGTCAGCGCTTTGTTCATCAATCAAAACGGTGTCTAAACGTTTTTTTGTATCTTCAATTTTTTGCTGGGTTTCTTTAAGTTTACCCATCATTCCCATTAAATCCATTTTTGTTGATTTTTAAATTATTCCGTACAAAATTAGTATATTGCTGTATCAAAGCAATATATATTTTATGAAAAAATTAATTTGGTTCTGTTGTGTTTATAGTATTTTTGCTGCTTCGTATTTAAAAACTAATGCTCAATCAATGCAAAACGATATAGTGGCCCCAATAGCCAAAGAAGTTCCAAAATCACTAAAAAAACATAAAGAAACCAGAGTCGATAATTATTTCTGGTTAAATGATCGCGAAAATCCTGAGGTAATTGATTATCTGAATCAGGAAAATGCCTATTACCAGAGTATGACTTCGCATACAAAAGGGCTTCAGGAAGATTTGTATGAAGAAATGAAAGGAAGAATTAAAGAAGATGATTCCTCTGTTCCTTATTTTTACAACGGATATTATTACATCACCCGTTTTGAGACAGGTCAGGATTATCCGATTTTTGCCAGAAAAAAAGGCAGCCTTTCAGCAGCTGAAGAAATTTTATTCAATTGTAATGAACTGGCAAAAGGACATGCTTATTTTAAATTAGGAGGTTTAAGTATTAGCCCTGATAATAAATTGGCAAGTTTCGGAGTTGATATTGTAGGAAGAAGAATTTACACGATTCAGTTTAAAAACTTAGAAACGGGAGAAATTTTACCCGATAAAATCGAAAATGCAACTGGAGGATCGGTTTGGGCCAATGATAATAAAACTGTTTTTTATACCAAACAAGACCAGGTAACTTTAAGAGCGGATAAAATTTTTAGACACAAATTACATACAGTTGCTACAGAGGATGTTTTGGTTTTTAATGAAACTGACGATACCTTTAATGTTTCTGTCAGTAAAGAGAAATCAAGAAAATATATCGTAATTGGTTCCGGAAGTACCTTAACTACAGAATACAGAATTTTGAATTCTGATAACCCGGATGGGGAGTTTGAAGTGTTTCAGACCCGTGTTCGCGGGCTGGAGTACAGTATTTCGCATTATGAAGATTCGTTTTATATTTTGACTAATAAAGACAAGGCAACTAACTTCAAACTGATGAAAACTCCTGAAAATAAAACAGGAAAGAGGAATTGGGTAGATCTTATTCCGCATCGTGAAGATGTTTTATTGGAAGATATTGAAATTTTTAAGAACTATTTAGTGGTGGAAGAACGCTCAAATGGTTTGAATCACATTCGCATTATGCCGTGGAATGGTGAACCCGATTATTATTTGCCTTTTGGCAGCGAAACGTATAACGCCTACACCACAACAAATGTTGATTTTGATACGGATATTTTGCGTTACAGTTACCAATCTTTGGCAACGCCATCTTCTGTGATCGATTTCAATATGAAGACAAAAACCAAAGAAGTTTTAAAAGAGCAAGAGGTTTTAGGAGGGAAATTTGATAAAGAAAATTATATCGAAGAGCGTGTTTGGGCGACAGCCAGAGATGGTGTTAAAGTGCCTATTTCGATGATTTACAGAAAAGGATTGGAAAAAAACGGTAAAAATCCGTTACTTCTTTATGCTTATGGTTCTTACGGAATCACAATGGATACTTATTTTTCTTCTACAAGACTTTCATTACTGGATCGTGGTTTTGTTTATGCAATTGCTCATATCAGAGGAGGAGAAGATTTAGGCAGACAATGGTATGAAGATGGAAAACTGTTAAAAAAGAAAAATACCTTTACAGATTTCATCGATTGCTCTAAATTTGTAATTAACGAAAAATTTACTTCTTCTAAACATTTGTATGCAGAAGGAGGATCAGCCGGAGGACTTTTAATGGGAGTTATCTCAAATGAAGCACCGGAACTGTATAACGGAATAATCGCTCAGGTGCCTTTTGTAGATGTTATTACCACAATGCTGGACGACAGTATTCCGTTGACCACAGGAGAATATGATGAATGGGGAAATCCCAATAATAAAAAATATTACGATTATATGTTATCGTACTCGCCGTATGATAATGTAAAAGCTCAAAATTATCCTAATATGTATGTTTCTACCGGATTGCATGATTCGCAGGTGCAATATTGGGAACCTGCCAAATGGGTTGCCAAATTGAGAAACTTAAAAACAAATAACAATTTATTGTTTTTAGACACCAATATGGATGCCGGACATGGTGGGGCTTCGGGACGTTTTGAGGCTTTAAAAGACTTAGCAAAGGAATTTAGTTTTTTATTAGATTTAGAAAAAATTAAAAGCTAATTAGATTTTTTTTGTTAAATTTGCAACCTATCAAGGTTATTTTAAAATGCCTTTGATTAACTATTTTTTTATGAAAGAAGAAATAAACGCTTATAATAATGTTTTAGAATTAATAGGCAATACCCCCCTTATTAAACTAAATAAAATCACCGAAGAGTTAGAAGGCAATTTCTACGCAAAGGTAGAAGCTTTTAATCCAGGACATTCCTCAAAAGATAGAATAGCGTTATACATTCTTGAAGAGGCCGAAAAAAGAGGTATTCTGTCGCCAGGTGATACCATAATCGAAACGACATCCGGTAATACAGGTTTTAGTTTGGCTATGGTAAGCATTATAAAAGGTTATAATTGTATTTTGGCAGTAAGTTCAAAGTCATCGAAAGATAAAATTGACATGTTGAGGAGTTTAGGGGCTAAAGTTTATGTATGCCCGGCTCACGTTTCAGCAGATGATGAAAGATCATACTATAATGTAGCGAAACGTTTACACGAAGAAACAAAAGGTTCTGTATACATTAATCAATACTTTAATCAGTTGAATATTGATGCGCATTACAACTCTACCGGACCAGAAATCTGGGAACAGACCAAAGGAAAAATTACGCATCTTATTGCCTGCAGCGGAACAGGAGGAACGATCTCAGGAACTGCAAAATTCTTAAAAGAGAAAAATCCAAATATCAGAATTTTAGGTGTTGATGCTTTTGGATCAGTATTAAAAAAATACCACGAAACGAAAGAATTCGACAACAAAGAGATTTATCCGTACCGCATAGAAGGTTTAGGTAAAAATTTAATTCCTTCGGCTACAGATTTTGATATCATCGATAAGTTCATGAAAGTGACGGATGAAGAAAGTGCTCACTCTGCAAGAGAGATTACCAGAAAGGAAGGGCTATTTGTTGGATATACTTCAGGAGCTGTAATGCAGGCCATTAAGCAGTATGCTGAAGAAGGAGAATTTACAAAAGACAGTAATATTATTGCGATTTTCCCGGATCACGGTTCTCGTTATATGAGCAAAGTATTCAGCGATGACTGGATGAACGAACAAGGCTTTTTTGACAGTGTTAATGAAGAAGAAGTTCAAAAAATTGAATTTGTGAAGTAGTACTTTAAACTGCTTTTATACTATACAACTCCATTCGTTTTACGGATGGAGTTTTTTTTACATCTGAACTTTTTGGAAGCGATCAATTTTAAACGATTCTCTGTTTTTAAACAGGTCCAATATAAAACTAAACCGGTAACATGATTGAGGTTACCGGTTATAGAATACGTGTCAGCTTAAAGTAGATTTTTTTCAGATGATTATCATTTTAGCTTAGCACACTTAGGACAACGAATACAATAACCAAAAGGATTATTGCATATCTGGTGTATTTTGATGTTTTCATGGTTTTATTTTTTTTGTAAATATAACAGATAATTTGAATCAAAATCTATTTTTTGAAACCGATAGCAAGATAGAGTGAGATTTTTATTTGGGGTCTTCCCAACCTTTTCATCTAAAATACACTCTATAGAAGTATAATCGTCTTTGAACGATTTGAACTAAAAATAGTATCGTATGAAAAAGAAATTCACTTTAGAAATAGCCGACCCTTGTTCTGAAAATTTTGATAATATGATTCCTAATTCACAAGGCTCGTTTTGTAATTCATGTGCAAAGAATGTAATTGATTTAAGTCGAAAAACGAATACTGAAGTGGCCCGGTTCATCGCCAATAATAAAGATCAGAACATTTGTGCCCGATTAAGAACAACACAGTTAGAGGAGGAGTTTGTACACCAGGAGACTTCTAAAATGAATAATCTGAAGTATGCGGCAGTAGCAGCTTCAATTCTATTAGCATCAAATGTTACAGGACAGGAAAAAACTCCGGTTCAAACTGAAATAAATGAATCAGTACCTAAAAGTAATATTTTGGGTAAAATAGCCATTAGTCAAACCATTCAGGAAGAAATTTCGATAACCATCAAAGGGAAGTTGTTAGATGCAAAAACAAACAGGCCTTTAAACGGCAAGATCTATCCGAATTTAATCCTTAGTATCAATGATTCACAGCCTCCTATGAAAATAAACCCAAAAACTGGTGATTTTTCGATTACGTCCCTGGTTTCTAAAAACGGTGAAGGCCTTATGATTACAATCTCAAGCGGGGATTATTATTTATCTAAAATGATCCCTTTTGATAGTAAAAAAGTGAAAGGAAATGTTCTTCATCAAAATATAAAGATCAATACGGAGGAATTGATTAAAGTTTACATTGCCGGGGGACTAGGGATTAACTATACAGAGAAAAAAGTGATTAAAGAGAATTGATTGATTTGTTGTTTTTTGAATAAAAAAAGCTCTGGGGGGGCAGAGCTTTTGATGTATGTAGAGGAGTTGTTTTTGAGATACTATCTTGGAAATGTGTAAGTAAAAAATAATGTTAGTATTATGAGTTTTTATTCATTTTTTTAGTGAGATAATTGAATACTTTAAAGCGCGAGGGGAGATTTTTTTTTGCTTTTAAAATTAATAAATAT
>NZ_CAGKLC010000139.1 GCF_903469665.1 Flavobacterium sp. UGB4466
AGCCTGTTGACAATACACAGATTTACATTGTAAATGAAAAGAATTCGCTTCAGCCGGTTGGGGTTTTAGGCGAGATTCTGATTGGAGGAGATCAGGTAGCACGAGGTTATTTAAATAAGGAAGCGCTAAGTCAGGAGAAGTTTATAACAAATCCTTTTAGAGCAGGAGAGCGTTTGTACAAAACAGGCGATTTGGGTCGTTGGCTACCCGATGGTAACATTGAGTTCATAGGGAGAAAAGACGATCAGGTAAAAATAAGAGGACACAGGATAGAACTTGGAGAGATAGAGCATGCTTTAGTAAAGCATGAAGCTGTAACTCAGGCGGTTGTTGTAGCCAGAGAGAACGAGTCAGCAGAGAAAGAACTTGTGGCGTATATCGTTTCTAATATTGAGCAGAACACAAGTGATTTAAGAGTTTATTTAAAACAGTCGTTGCCGGAATATATGCTTCCGGTGTACTTTGTTCAACTCGAGACCATCCCATTAACAGCCAGTGGTAAAATAGACAAAAAAGCATTACCGAATCCTGAGGGTGCGGGACTATCAAGTGGTGTTGCCTATGTAGCGCCACGAAATGAGCTGGAAGAGAGACTGGTAAATATTTGGGAAGAAGTACTGGAAAGAGAAAATATTGGGATCAATGATGACTTTTTTGCATTGGGAGGCCATAGCTTAAAAGCAGTTCGTCTGAGCAATGAGTATCAAAAGAAAATAGCAGTTAATTTATCGTTAGAAGAATTATTTGCGCACACCAGCGTAGCTTCTCATGTGGCTCTGATAGCATCTTCAAAAAGAGAAGAATTCATTAAAATTAAAACAATAACTCCTCAATCGGATTATGCGCTCTCAGATGCTCAAAGAAGACTATGGATTGTGAGTCAATCTGAAAAAGGATCGATAGCCTATAATATGCCCGATAGTATCAATCTAACGGGAGACTTCAATATCGAAATTCTTACCAAAGCGATAAAGGCAACAATTGACCGTCATGAATCTTTAAGAACGATCTTTAGAAAAAATGAGTCGGGTGAGATAAGACAATGGGTGCTTAACAGAGAAGAATTAGATTTTGAAGTAAAATATCAAGATTTCAGAAGTGATTTGGCTGGCCTGGAAAAAGCAGCAGCCTTTATAAATGAGGATTCATTTAAGCCCTTTGATTTGGAAAATGGCCCTTTATTTAGAGCTAATTTTATGAAAGTCACAGAGGATAGTTGTATTCTTTATTTCAATATGCATCATATCATTAGTGATGGCTGGTCAATGGGGGTATTGACTAAAGATGTCCTGACTTACTACGATGCATTTATCGGAAACAAAAAGCCGGAATTAATTCCGCTGAAAATTCAGTACAAGGATTATTCAGCCTGGCAGTTAGCGCAATTGAACGAGGTGTCTTTTCAAGCACATAAAACATTCTGGCTGAACAGACTCTCAGGAGAATTACCATTACTGGATCTGCCAAGTACAAAGCAAAGACCAAAAGTTAAAACCAACAACGGTCATTGTCTCCAAGCCTATATTAATGCAAATCTTACTGATAAATTAAGAAAATATTCGGAAAAGAATGGAGGAAGTTTATATATAGGGTTGTTGGCCTCTTGGAATATTCTAATGTACCATTACACCAACCAGAGAGATATAATAATCGGATCTTCTGTTGCCAGTAGAAATCACCCTGATCTTGAAGGTCAAATAGGTTTCTATTCTAACACGTTGGCACTTAGAACGCAGATTGAACCGGAAGAAAGTTTTCATGATTTTTTTAGGTCTGTAACAGATTCAACATTAAAGAGCCTTAACCATCAAATGTATCCTTTTATCAGGTTGGTAGAAGATTTAAATTTTCATGGTGATCCCGGTAGAAATGCCATTTTTGATGTTATGTTATTTCTTCAGAATAATGGTGAAAAAGTTAATAGAAATGAACTAAAAGAAACGGAAGTAGAGGCCATTACAGACAAAGGGCATCGCGTATCTAAATTTGATATAAACGTTGCACTTCAGGAAGTAAATGATTGTGTATCCCTGGATGTGACATTTAATCCCGATGTCTACGACAAAGACATGATAGAGGGGGTAATAAAACATTACAAACAATTATTAAATGCGCTATTAGAAACCCCTGAAGAAAAGATTTCACAAATAGAATATTTGTCTCACCAGGAAAAGTATGATCTTCTTCATTTTAACGATGCAGAGGATTTACACTATCCCGAGAACAAAACAATTATAGCATTGTTTGAGGAACAGGTGTCAAAAACGCCGAATGATATAGCACTCGTATTTAGAAATAAAAAGTTCACTTATAACGAACTGGATAAATTATCAAACCAGTTGGCACATTATCTGGTTGAAAATTATAAGATCAAGCCTGATAATTTAATAGGGGTGATGCTCAACAGAAACGAATGGTCTATTGTTTCAATTCTGGGTATTTTAAAAGCAGGTGCAGCTTATGTTCCGATCGATGCTCAGGACCCTTCTGGCAGAAAAGATTTTATAATTAATGATGCCTCACTAGTATTATTAATCACAGAAGTTAATTTTATTCATGATATTGATTATTATGAAGGAGATATTTTTGCAATTGATGTAGAATTTGACCCGGAAAACTATGCTTCGGATAGGCTTTCTGTAGTGCCTGAAGCGGATAATCTGGCTTATGTGATCTATACTTCAGGTTCAACAGGGAAACCAAAAGGAGTAATGATTACTTCAAGAGCAGTTGTAGATTATGCTTTTGGGGTATTAGATAAAACTAACATTAGCACATGTAAGTCATTTGGGCTCGTTTCTACAATTTCAGCCGATTTGGGTAATACAGTTATTTTTACTTCATTACTAATAGGTGCAGCACTTCACGTTATTGTCAAAGAGGATATCATCGATGCACATAAAATGCGGGAATTTGATTTGGATTGTATTAAGATGACTCCTTCACACTGGAAAGCATTGCAAACCAGTGAGGACGTTTTTATGCCTAATAAATGTTTGATTCTTGGTGGGGAACCATTTTCAGAAGAAATAATAAAATATATAAAACGCAGTGTTAGTACTTGTGAGGTATACAATCACTATGGGCCAACCGAAACTACGATAGGTAAATTAATAAACAAAGTTGATAAGAGTCAAAATGTAGCTAGAGTCGCTTTAGGAAGACCAATTGGAAACAATAAGGTCTATATTTTAGATGCCAATCAACAACTTCGTCCTGTTGGTTTACCGGGTGAAATCTGTATTAGCGGAGTAGGTTTGGCTAAGGGATACTTAAATCAAAAAGAATTAACCAAGGAAAAGTTTATCAATAATCCTTTTGTTGTCGGAGAACTTTTATACAGAACTGGAGATTTAGGAAAATGGCTGCCAAATGGTGAGATAGAGTTTATCGGAAGGATAGATGAGCAAGTAAAAATACGAGGATATAGGATAGAATTGGAAGAGATTAAACTTGCACTACTAAAATTGGATGTTATAGAAGATGCCGTTTTGATAGTCAGGGAAAATCAAAACAATGAAAACGAACTTGTGGCCTATATGGTCACCAAATCAGAGCAAAATGGGAATGATCTGAGAGCCCGTTTAAGAAAAACTCTCCCCGAATATATGCTTCCGGCCTACTTTGTAGTACTCCAGAGTATTCCGTTGACACTAAACGGTAAAGTAGACAAAGATTCCTTACCAGATCCACTAATAGCAGGTATTGATAATGGTGTAGAATATATTGCTCCCCGAAACGAAGTAGAAAGGAAAATTATTGAAATTATTGCAGACATTTTAGGAAAAAATAAAAGTCAGATAAGTGTTCATGATAACTTTTTTGATCTTGGAATCAGTTCATTGGGATTAATGAAATTATATGTTTTTATTCATAAAGAATTGAATTCAAATCTTCAGGCGGTTTCTGTATTTGAATTTACCTCGGTTAGCACATTAGCGACATATTTAATCAATGGAGTACAATCCAACGTTGCCGTGTTGGCAAAGAGTAGTATTGCTTCTGAAATGGATGATATGATTGATTTGATTTGATTTACAGTCATCAAGTCATTTCAAAGAAGGATTTAGACATCACCATACGAAGACTCTATTATGTCTCAGTTACGAAGTAAGTAGTTTGAAGTTTTTGTATTTTGAGATGTAATTTTATTTCAATAAAGCCTGAATAATAATATGAATAATAGATCTATAAAAAAGGATATCGCGATAATCGGTATGTCGGGACTATTCCCGAAGTCAAAAAGTATAATGGACTTTTGGAAGAATCTGGTAGACGGTAAGGAGTTAATCCAATTTCATGAAGATGAAGACCTGGAAAAGGCAGGAGTAGACCGGGATCTTATCCGTAATCCGAAATATGTAAAGGGTAGTTGTTTAATAGAGGAGCCCGGAAGTTTCGATTTTTCTTTTTTTGGATACACAAAAGAAGAAGCGGCTTTGATGGATCCACAAACCAGAATCCTACACGAACAGGCTTGGAAAAGTTTAGAAGATGCAGGATATAATCCTCATAATTATTCTCAGAAAATAGGGAGTTTTTTTAGTGCAAGTGATAATATAAATTGGAGGAATTATGTATCTCTTTCCACCACATTAAATGTAAACCCTTTTTTCATTAAGCATATATCAAATGTTAACTCTGTAAGCAGATTAATTTCTTACTCCCTAAATTTAAAAGGTCCAAGTTACTTTGTTGATACAGCTTGTTCAAGTTCATTAGTGGCGGTTCATATTGCTTGTCGAAGTTTGTTAATGAAAGAATGCACCATGGCAATAGCAGGCGGGGTAAGTATTGGATCAAATACAGCTGTTGGCTATTTGTATGAGGAAGGTTCTATTCTGTCTAAGGATGGTCATTGTAAAGCATTCGATCAGGATTCTTCGGGTACAGTACAAGGAGAGGGTGCAGGGGTTGTGGTTTTAAAAAGACTGGCAGATGCCTTAACTGACAGAGATCATATTTATGGCGTAATCCGATCCACTTCTGTCAACAATGACGGTAGCTTGAAGGTAGGTTATGTAGCTCCAAGTATTATCGGACAATATGAATGTATTGATACCGCCTTAAAAATCGCTGAGGTTGATCACACAGCTATTTCGTATATCGAAGCGCATGGAACTGGTACTAAATTAGGTGATGCGATAGAGATAGAAGCGTTGAATAGAGCTTTTAATTATGATACATCACATCAATGCAGCATAGGATCTCTAAAGACTAATTTTGGACATATGGATGCTGCTGCAGGAGTTAGCGGATTAATTAAAACAGCACTGTCTTTAGAAAAAAAAATGTTGCCGGCCTCTTTGCATTTCAAGACATCAAATCCGGATATTAAATTTAAATCCGGACCATTTTCCGTCAATGACAAATTAACGGAATGGGAGAGCGATAAGCCTCGATTAGCGGGCGTAAGTAGCTTTGGTATTGGGGGTACGAATGCACATGCAATTCTGGAAGAACCGCCTTTATCACAATTGGCAAGCGTTCCTACAGTATATCAACTTTTCCCATTTTCTGCTAAAACAAGATCTTCTTTAGAAAGTTATGGTCATTCCTTGAAAGATTTTTTAAGGGAAAATCAAAAAGTGAATATGGCAGATTTAGCCTATACACTTAAAACGGGAAGATATAGCCATAAGTTTCGAAATTTCATTATTGGAAAGGACTCTAAAGAGGCCATTGCACAATTAGAGGAGTTAGATTTTCGCCAGACTTTCAACGATAGTAAGCAGAAAGAAATCGTATTGATGTTTTCCGGTCAGGGAAGCCAGTATTACGGAATGGGGAAACAATTGTATTTGCAGTATCCTGATTTTAAATTAATTATAGACGAGGGTTTAAGAATTTTAAATGACGAAACAGGCGTTGACTATAAAGGTATCCTGGGGTACCATGAAGAAAGTGGTTCAGAAAGAGATAAGATAAATGACACCTGTTATACGCAACCGCTGCTATTTCTGTTGGAATACGGTTTTGCTAATTTTTTGCTGAAGTTAGGGGTTAAGCCATCACAAATGATAGGCCATAGCCTTGGTGAATATGTAGCTGCCTGTATTAGTGAAGTTTTTACTTTTGAAGAGGGGATTAGACTAGTGGTTAGACGGGCGCAGTTAATGAGTGAAGTAGAACGCGGTGCTATGTTGAGCGTTCCGCTTTCGGCTAAAGAAGCTATTGAGATGAGTCCGCCGGATATCGCTATCGCTGCAATTAATACAGAGAATTCCTGTGTTATTTCGGGGAGTTCTGCAAGTATTAAGACAGTTGAAGATTTACTTTCTGCTAAAGGAATAACATTTTCGAGGCTTAGAACCTATTACGCCTTTCACAGTGCGATGATGGATCCAATTTTAGAGGCCTACGAAAGGGAACTGAAAAAAGTAAACTTTTCATATCCTAAATATTCATTCATCTCCTGCACTACCGGGGAACCGATTAAAAAAGAAGAAGCAGTTTCTCCTAAGTACTGGGTAAAACATTTGCGGGAAACCGTCAATTTTTCTAAAGGGTTAGATTTTTTATTGAAAGAAGGCAATTCCATTTTTATTGAGATTGGATCTGAAAATACCTTATTGGACTTTTTACGACATAATACGAATTTTTATTCCGGTTTAGTTTTGGCTTCCGTACTCAAACATCCGACAGCCACAAAAGATGATTCTTATTATTTATTAAAAGCATTAGGGACTTTGTGGAGAAGTGGAGTACCTGTTAATTGGGATGAATATTATTCCGGTCAATCAAGAAATAAAGTTTCAGCGCCGACTTATTCATTTGATAAAATAGTTTTTCCAGCCAGAGTGAATCCAATGCAAATACTGATCAACTTGTATACCTCTGGTTCGATAGATAAGCTGAATAATGGAGAGGTTATTTCGCAAGTTGGCCGGGCTTTAGAATCGGATAAGGAAGCGTCAGAGATGTTTTTAGAAAACTTAGAAAGACCGGATATAGAAACTTTGTATGCTGAAGCCAAAACAGAAATAGAAAAAGAATTAGCAGAACTATGGAAATCTTCCTTTGGATATGAGAAGATAGGTGTAAATGATGACTTTTTTGAGCTGGGAGGAGATTCATTGAAGGCAATCACATTACTGAAAAGAGTTCACAAATCCTTTGATATTGAGATTACCGTGGGCGATTTTTTTGAAAATAGTAGCATAAGAAAACTTGCGAGAGAGATTGATTTAGCATTAGAAGTTAAAGAATTAAATAAAGCTGAGAACAAATCGGCGACGTCCAACCAAATACGATTGTAATTTATGAAAGAGTTGATTAGCGAACTTAAATCAAAAAATATTTTTTTATCCGTAGATAAAGAAGAGTTAGTTATTGATTTTGATGGCGATAACTTATCTCATGATTTAATCTCTAAGATAAAAGATAATAAGTTAGCGCTTATTAATTACTTAGGAAAGTATCACAACGATCGTAAATACACTGAAATTCCTGTACTTTCTTTAAATAATCATTATTCAATCTCTGATGCCCAAAGAAGACTCTGGATTTTGAGCCAATATGAAGGAGCCTCAGCAGCTTATAACATGATGGTAAGTATAACGTTAGAGGGAAAGTATAAATTGGCTTTATTTGAAAAATCATTTGATAATCTCATCGACCGCCATGAGATCTTAAGAACCGTTTTCAAAGAAGATGAGTCAGGAGAGATCAGGCAATGGATACTTGAAAGGGAAGATTTAGGGTTTACGATCGATTATCAGGACTTTAGAGAAGAAGCTGATAAGAAAGAAAAAGTAGAAGCCTATATAACAGCTGACTCCCATCAGGTATTTGATCTGGAAAAAGGACCTTTACTCAGAGCGGCCTTACTTCAGGTAGAGGAAGAGGAATATTGGTTCTACTTCAACATACACCATATTATTAGTGATGGTTGGTCAATGGAGGTATTAACCAAAGATATATTCAAGTACTATGTAGCCTGTAGGGAAGGGAAAGAACCTGATATGGAGGAATTGAGAATCCAGTACAAGGATTATTCAGCCTGGCAGCTGACTCAATTGAATCAGGAGTCATTTAAGGCGCATGGAGAATATTGGCTGGACAAACTCTCAGGAGAGCTGCCATTACTGGAGCTTCCAAGCAGCAAACAGCGACCAAAACTAAAAACCTATAAAGGTCATAGCTTAGGCGCTTATCTTGACAAAGCAACAACAGCTAAGCTAAAGGGATATGTGCAGGAGAATGGCGGCAGTCTTTTCATGGGCTTACTGGCCTC
>NZ_CAGKLC010000140.1 GCF_903469665.1 Flavobacterium sp. UGB4466
ATTTAGCCAAACAGGTTTTACCTGTTGCAGTATTTGCTCTTGCGATAGCAGGTGCATTTACAACCCATGCCATGAATAGTTATTCTAAGACTGTAGATCCGGTTCAAGGGTATCTTAGACTCAACCCACAAGGAACCTCTTGTGAAGAGCAGGATGATACCTGTACGACAGACAATACTGGAATTGTTTGTACAGTGGATTATAATCCGACAGGCGCTCAATTGTTCGGTAAAAATCCAGCTGGTAAATGTGTACAGACAATTTTCAGACCATAATTTTATTACTGTAAAATTGACAATGCAGCTCCAAAAGGAACTGCATTGTTTTTTAGATTAATACTTATTTTTTCTATAACCATTCGGGTTTTTTATTTCCTTTTAAATAATAATCGAACCACTGTTCAATCTTTTGGGTGAGATCATTTTGATATTTTTTATTCATTAACACATGATTCTCTCCCGGATAAATCAGCATTGTATTGATTTTGCCAAGACGCCGAAGTGCTAAATAAAATTCAATACTCTGATAATAATGCACCTGAGCATCGTGTTCGCCTGTCCAGGATAAGAGCGGAGTAGTAACTTTGTGGGCATGATAGATCGGAGAGTTTGTCAGGTACCCTTTATAATCTTCATATAAAGATTTCCCGATTCTTAATTGCCCAAATTCATAATGCCAAAAATTAGGCTTTTGAAAGCTCCAGGTGACCCAAAGATAACCACTTACATAATCAGTAATCGCGGCACCTGCCACAGCTGCTACAAACATATTGGTTTGGGTTATGATATAATCAGTTTCATATCCGCCATAAGAATGACCTGTAAGACCTATACGGGTGCTGTCAACAGATGATTCACCGGCAATGACTTTTTGAGTAGCGGAAACCACACAATCTGTTGCGGAAGGTCCAGGATTTCCAATTTCATAAACAATATCAGGCAAAAAGACAAAATAACCTTTTGAAGTAAAATTGGTAATATTAAATCCTGTAGGATTGTTCAGAGATGGATTTACATAGTTGTATAATTCTTTAGATTTCTTTTCGTAGACAAATACAATCATAGGATATTTAGTGTCCTTACGATAATTGGCTGGATAGACTAAAACACCATTTAAAACAATGCCCTTAGAATTGGTATAGCTAATGAGTTTGGAATATCCCCAATGGTATTTAAAATGCTGTTGATTGCTTTGAAAAAGTACTTTTTCTTTAGAATTTTGGTTCTCTTTAAAAAGTAATCTCGGGGGTAAATTATAGTTTTCCTCTTTGTAAACATAGCTGTCATTTTTTTTAGCTCCTATAAATTGACTGATGTTCATTTTTTTGTTCAGTAAAGGTTGTAACCCCTTTTTCTTGTCCCAATAACAATAGGCTGTATGCTCCAGTGTTTCGGTTTTAAACACTAACTTGTCATCCCATTGAAATTGCCCCTTATTAAAGCCGTCATAGTTCATTTTTCTGGACTGACTGTCAGATTGGGGAATGATTCTATAGATTGTTTTATTTTCCCGTCCATGGGTGAGTCGAAGCGCTTTTGACCCATCCAGAGCAATGCTCCAGATATCATACTTGTCATAAATAAAAATTGTTTTATCTTGTGGTACCCATCCAGGATTTCCAAAAGGACTTACTTCTTCAGGCTGGTCAGACTCATCGTCTGAAAAGTTCACCCCGAGTTCTTTGGTAATGTTTTTACTAAGACCACTCTCTATATCATAAACCCACCAATGTTTGTCTTTAAAATAGACAAGCTGTTTTTCATATATAGAGACACCAGTCCATGCCTGATCCCCTAATTGATTTTGTAATATTAATTTCCGATCCCCAGTTTGCAGATCCAAAATATAAATATCCAGATGAGCTTCGCGGTTTGACTGTGGTTCATAACGCAGTGGATTAAAAAGGAAAGCATATTTTTGATCTCCACTTAAGAACATTTTAGGGAATTCATTATCTGTAATACGGCTAAAACGATTCTCCAAAGGCCACCACAGGGCTACTTTTGCTAGTCTGTCCCAATTTTCAACCTCCACTTTTGCAGGATGTAAAAACGTGTCTTGGGCATTCCAAATTTGTGTTTGTTCTCTATTAATGGGAGGCATCGTTTTTTGTAATCCAAAAAATATTCTTTTTCCATCCTCTGAAATATTTAGTTTTGCAACGGGAGAGGAAATAATTTCCATATCCAACGGAAAATTATCCATATCTGTTGGATTCAAAGTATATAACTTACTCTCTGCTATGATGTAATAGCCGATTGAAGTCTGGTATATCTTTTCCTTACTACCCAAAGGCCGTTTTAGAAAGGCTACAGAATTTCCTTTTTTTTGCCAGACCAAATCAGAATATTCAAAATCTTTGTTTGTACTGCTGATAGTAGTTGTGGTTTTATTATGCAAATTCAGAAGGTAAATTGTTGTAGCATTTTCTGTTTTTGTGGTATATGCCAGAACATCAGTTTTTGGATTATACCAATAGCGATCAGCATCCTTTGTGATAATAGATATACCACCATTGGCTACGTTTTTTAATTCTAATTGTTTTTTTCCAGTATTTCCCTTTTTCAAGAGGATTATATTTTTACCATCTGCGCATAAATCGTATCGGAGCACCCCTTGTATAATCTCCTGTTTAGAAGTAAACAGGTCAACAATTTTCAACTCTTCTTTTGAGTTCATCGTTAAAAAACAACGCTCTGCGATAAACTCTCCCTTGTTTGCTCCGGGAAAAGAATAGGTATTTGTTTCTTTACTGTTTTTAACAAACAAAGTATCAATACCACTTTGATATTGAACAGAGAAACTTAGCCATTTTCCATTTTCAGAGAGTTTGTCAGCACTGAGATAATTCCATAATGGATAATCATTTGCTGTGAGTTCTTTTTTAGTATTTTTTTGGCTAAATCCAGTAAATGAAACCAAAAGTAAATTCAGGACTAAAAAGACTGTTTTTATTTTATGGGGTAATGCATCGGAATTATTTTTCTTGTATTTTTCGTAATATGATTTCATTTTAATAGCCTGGGTTTTGGGGTTTTAGATTGGAATTTAGTGTAAGTTCTGATTCGGGGAGCGGTAGTAATTGATCTGCCGGATTCCAACCTGCTTTGACAGGCGCTAATGTTGCGTCCAAACGATTGGCTCTTTTTAAATCAAAAAAGCGATGTCCCTGTTCGGTGAAAAATTCTACTCTTCGCTCTTTTAGTATAGCATCAAGGATATCTTGTTTGCTCAGGGCTGTTGTACCTGTAAGACCTGCTGTAGCTCTGATCTTATCCAAATCCTCTTTTGCTCCAATAAGATCTCCTTGTTCAGCACGCGCTTCAGAACGAATCAGGTATTGCTCGGCCAAACGAAATACTATGGAATATTCTAATGAACTAGCTGTTTTTGATTTCTGCTTGTATTTACTGACATGATACCATGTGTCGGTGCCTTTTGTAACTGCTTTTACCCAATGAACCTTACGCTGGTCTCCCGGTTCAAATGCATTTATGAGCCCAATACTTAAAGCCGTGAGTGGCGGAGGTCCGGCCTTGAATATGAATGTTTCACCTTCCTGAGCGTTTTGTCCACTAGTACGGGGTATAAATTGCCAGATTGTAGTACTGCTTTCTTTTAGAAATATGGCATCAAGATTAGTCTGCCAAGCATAGGTTTGTGTATTGTTTAAGAGATATGAAGCGGCATTGGCAGCTTCTGCCCATTGTTTGTTGCAAAGGTATACTCGTGCCAGCAATGCCATAACCACCGATTTATTGGGGCGTATGCGGTCACTGGAAATATAACTCTCGGGTAAGAGTGATACCGCCAGTTCAAGATCTTTTATAATATGAGAATACAACTCTACAGAAGGCATCTTATGCACTTTTTTATTTTGCTGATAATTGGTGGTGATAATATAGGGTACATCACCGTAGAGATTCATAAGATAAAAATGAAGCAGTGACCTTGAAAATAATGCCTCTCCTGTTAATTGTTTTTTATCTGCTTGAGGTAATGCATCCGATGCGTTTACTCCCTCGATAATGGCATTGGCTGCATAAATCTGATTGTAAGTGTTGTTCCACCAGGCAAAAATATCTGTATTGGAAGGCAGGATTGTATTGTTGTAAAAATCTCGGGTTTTGCCGGTAATGCTTCCATAGTACACTAATTCATCTGTGTAATTACCCATTTGATTCGATAACCCGGAGAGGTTTCCACTTAGCATACCCGAATCTCTCATTTTTGCATATATACTAACCATAGCTGCATTTGCTGTAGCCTTATCTTCAAAAATGGCACTTGAAGTAAGCTGAGAAGATGGAAGGTCAACTTCAACAAAATTATCACAGCCGTATAGAAGTAACATTCCCAACATCAATAATCCAAGGAGAAAATTATGGTTTACTGTTTTGATTTTATGTTGTTCTATAAATCGTAAAACTGATTTCTTTTTCATGTTATTTGATTTAGATGATTAAAAAGTGAGTTGAATTCCAGTTGTGAATACCTTTAGTGGAGGAAGACTCATACTAAATCTGGATTCCGGATCAGCCCCATCAAAAGAAGTAATGGTAAAAAGATTCTGTCCCTGAAATATCAGTCGGCATTTAATTCCTTTGAGCAACTTATCGGGAATAGTATAAGATAGAGATAAGTTTTTGAGACGGACATATGAGGCGTCGGTTATGATGGCATCACTTTGATAATATTTATAAAAGGCATCGACTGCTGAACTGTTTACCCCTGTAGAATATTGTTGATACGTTGCATTGTCTCCAGGGCTTTGCCAATGATCCGTTACCGCTGTTGGCTGATTTCCCATGCTGCCGGGTATTCCTGTTCGATAGGATCCGTTGTAATTCAATTGGTTTACAAATTGAAATAAAAAATCCAATTGCCAGTTTTTATAGGTGATGGTATTTTGAATTCCTCCAAAATATTTTGGATTCAAATCACGAATAGATTTTTTATCCTCAACTGCTGTAATGGCGCCATCTGCATTGTAATCTTCAAATTGATAAACTCCTGTTTGCGGATTTATCCCGGTGTAATGGTATACTTTTTTAATGTTTAAAGGTTCACCGATGACAAATTGATTGTTATAGGTAGATCCTTCAAGATTAGGAAAAGACACTAATTTATTGCGGGCAATAGTCAAATTAAAACTACTTGTCCAGTTAAAAGATTGTCTTTGGAAATTGACTGTTCTCAGAGTGAGTTCAACTCCTCTATTTTGAACTACAGCATCAAGATTTGCCTGTACGGAATTGAATCCTGTTGTTGCTCCTAGCGGAATCCCAACAAGTTGATTGGACGAGCGATTGCTGTACCAACCAGCAGTTATAAAAATCCGGTCTTTGAGAAATCCGGCCTCTAGTGCCAGTTCCAGTTTTTTATTGGTTTCCCAACCAAAATCAGCATTAAAAAGACGTGTAGGCTGAAGGCCAATAATACCTCCGTAATTGTTTCCCGAAGAGCCATAGGTATCTAAAAACTGATAGTCCCCAATCTGATCATTTCCTGTGGTACCATAACTGGCGCGTAGTTTACCAAAACTTAAGAAGCCAAGATTATTCTTTACGAAGGCTTCATTTGAAAATAACCATGCAGCTCCAACTGCTCCAAAGGTGGCAAACTGTCGGCCGGGACCAAATCTACTTGAACCATCCCTGCGTCCGGTTATATTTAGTATGTATCGCTCATTCCATGAGAAATTCATTCTCCCGAAAAAAGCCTGATATTTGTATACAGATTCACTATGCAGTACATTAAATACAGAAAAAGCGGAAGAAAGATTATAGATTAGGCTATTACTGCTAAATCCACTGGCTTCTTGTACGAGCTGATTGGTTGTTTGCTGTTGAAAAGTTGCCCCAAGGAGTATTTCTGTTTTTCCTTTACCTATTTTTTTTGACCAGGCTAATTGGGGCTCAATAATCCATGATTTTCTTGTAGTAGTATTAACATCGATAAATGAGAATTCGCTTCCGAGTCCATAGGCAGGATCGTATAGAGTGGATGGTTGTGTGCGACTATCTTCAAAGCGCGTATCGGTAAAACCAAAACTTGTTTTAGCACTTAAATTAGGCACGATTGTGTAGGATAATAATCCATTGACAAAAAGATCATGGGTAGTTGAGGTATATTTTCCTTCAAGATTGCTTAAAGGGTTGTTCCATGTACTGTTCTCCCAGTTTAAATTACCATGAGAATCATATAATGCCGGGGCATTTGGGGGGAGAAAAATAGCTTGCTGTGTGATATCAACTCCGGGTTGATTATTTTCCTGGGCGGTATATCCGAAAGAAAAATTGACATGGAATTTTTTGTTTTCGGAGTCATAGTTAAGATTGGCGAGCAAGTTGCCCTTTTTGTAATTGTAATCTCCTGGAAATACCGTGGTTTCTTTATGAAAATTACCGCTTAAAAGAAATTGTGTTCCGGAAGTACCTCCTGTTAAAGAGGCTTGTACATCGTTAATGTCTGAAGTTCCTCCAATGAATATTTTTTGCCAATTGGTATAGCGGTTTTGATCCCATGTACCATTTACATCATAATCTGTTGGACCATAAGGTATACCATCGTTGAGAAAAGCTTCTTTACGCATTTTCAGGTATTGTTGTGTATTCATTAAATTCATTAATCGGGTTACTTTACCCAGTCCTGCTGAAACATTTGCCGTGAAACGTGTTTTACCTTCCTTTCCTTTTTTGGTGGTGATAAGCACCACACCGTTAGCACCTCTTGAACCGTAGATAGCCGTTGCATCGGCATCTTTAAGGATTTCGATGCTTTCTATGTCAGCCGGGTTGATACTATTTAAGGGACTGGTTGGACCGGGAAGAACAACTCCTGTAAGATCTGAACCTATGGCATCGGAAGAGTAAGGAACACCATCGATAATATAAAGTGGTCTGTTTCCATCAGAACGTAAGCTATTTTGTCCCCGTATTTGGATATCAAAACTACCTCCGGCGACTCCTGTGTTTTGGGTTATATTTACACCTGCCATTCGTCCCTGCATCGTAGCAAGCATATTGGTAACGGGCTGTTTTTCGATATCTTTTGAACTGATTTTTGAAATACTTCCCGTGCGTTCGCTCTCTTTAACAGAATAGTATCCGGCATTCACTCGGACTTCCTGCAAGATTGTGGTGTCGTATTGAAGTGTAACGTTTATTGTCGAGCGTCCCTGAACAGGAATGACAGCTGTCTTAAATCCTATAAAGGAAAAGATTAAAACGTCAGCAGCACTAGCCTCAATGTTATATTGTCCACTATAATCTGATATAACAGTAGTATTGGTTTTATTTTGAATGGAGATGGTAACACCGGGTATAGGGTTGGTTCCATCGGTGAGAGTACCCTGAATCTGATGTTGTTGGATAAATGAGGAACTGCGCCGGTAGGTGTTTTTGGATTGAACAGATGAAAAAGACAGTATAAATCCTAGAAAATATAGGCAATAAAGAGCTCTTCCATCCTTGTATAATGAAAAATTATTCATAATATTGGGTTGGTTAATTGAAACGTAAGTTGATTAGCTATGATCCTCTGTACTAGTTTAGTCGCTGTAGTAGAGGATCATTTTTTATGTATTAAATTGAATGGTTTATGGTATCGACTACCATTTTTGTTAAATCATAGGCAAGTGATTTTAGTTAGTTGAGCTAATTAAAATTTTTGCGGCCCTCAAAACTATGAAGATTGGGTGCTAAGAAATAAAGATGAGGGATTTGCTTAGGAAGAAAAAAAATGGCGCAGAAACTCAGCTTATCGAACAGAGGTACTGGTATACCCGACAACAACAAGTGAGCCCACGCCATGGTCGTGAGCAAAACCACTTATCATCTCGTTGTCTAAAATTACCAGTTTTCTGCACGAGATTCAAAGCGAATGCTTCAAATATTTTTATATGAAGAATCGCAAATTTAATATTCTTAAAATGAATATTGTACAAATATATATAAATTATTTAACATACTTATAGGTATGTGT
>NZ_CAGKLC010000141.1 GCF_903469665.1 Flavobacterium sp. UGB4466
GTATTGAATATAAATTTGGTTTTCAGTCTCAGTCTCAGTCTCAGTTTTCAGTCTCAGTTTTGAAACGAATATAGATTATCCTCAACGGTAAAATAGTTGGGGATTTTTTTTGTTCTAAAAGCATTGATTTTACTAGTCTTAAAGAAATATTTTTGTTAGTTATAATTATTTTTCGATATTTATTTATTGATTATCAATAAATTTTTATTATTTTTACATTGAATTTTTAAACCTAGCATTATGGAAATTAAAATTAGTACCCAAACCATTCTGAAAGTATTACACGTGCTTTCGTGGATTATTTTTGTTGGATTATGTATCGAAGCCGGAGGAATACTTACCAAAACAATTGCAATCTTAACGCTCGATCCTGCTGATGCCGCTAAATTTTGGAAATCGGTGGATTTAACCGAAGTGTATCAGTTTAATCAGAGTCAGTACATCACCCTAAGCAGTGTTATCATTATTGTTGCTCTATTAAAAGCGATATTGTTTTACTGCATTATAAAAATTTTCCTGAACAAGAACCTCAACATTGCAGCACCCTTCAATAATCTCTTCAGAAATTTTATTCTAACTCTGGCTTATTTATCCTTTGGCATTGGTTTCTTTTCTTCCTGGGGAATAGAATTAGTAAAGGCTTTGTCTAATAGCGGTCTTAAGCTGCAAGACATTCAACAATTGCAAATTGCAGGTGCAGATGTCTGGTTGTTTATGGGGGTAATATTGCTTGTTGTTGCTTATATCTTCAAAAAGGGAATCGAATTACAGGACGAGAACGAATTAACAATATAAGATATGGCAATCATTGTAAACCTAGACGTGATGATGGCAAAACGAAAAATGTCATTGAATGAACTTTCTGAAAAAGTAGACCTAACCTTATCCAATCTTTCGATATTGAAAACTGGAAAAGCAAAAGCCATAAGATTCAGCACCTTAGAAGCCATCTGTAAAGTATTGGATTGTCAGCCGGGGGATATCCTGGAGTTTAAAGAATAAAAAAACACCTTCAGTAGCAAAAACTCTTAAGCAATAAGCATAAAAAAAATCAAGAGGAGATTTATAAATTTTACAAATTTCATCCAAAATTTTGCAACAGCTATGTGGCAAAATAAGGCCACCTTTGTAACTGATTATGAGAAAAGCACTTCTACTACTTCTTTCTGTTTTTTATCTGGTACTGTCGTCAGGCTTTACCACGATAACTCATTTTTGCAAAGGGGTACCACAGGAAACCAATCTGTTTGGTGATATTCCGGTTGGTAAAGTTTGTCCAAAATGTGTGGCGAAAAAACAACAAAAAAGTAAAGACTGCTGTAAACATAAAGCACAGTTTCATAAAGCGACCGAAAAGGTACAGCAAACTGCTCCCGCTGACTTAGTTCCTAAATTCTTTGGAATTGCAGTACCTTTTCATTTTTACGAAACTGTCTTCAGTTCTTGTTCTTCTAAGGAAAAGAAAACGGACTATTCTTTCTTCTCCTCTATTCCCATTCGGAATAATCCCCTTTATATTTTCTACTGCGTTTACCGTATTTGATTTTAGACAATTGATCGAACCGTAGCATTTAAAGATGCTATGCGATTTCTATTGTTTAATTTTAAATACATCCTATGAAAATGCAATATTTTGCGTTGGCTATGTTCTGTATGGTTTCCGGAAATCTCTGGGCACAGACAGTAACATTATCCAATGCTCTTGAACGCTCTATTCAAAATTTTGAAAAAATAAAAGCCAAAGAAGCCATCGTTAACGCTTCTAAAGAGAACACTACCTATCAAAAAAGCCAGTACTTACCTGACTTTACTGTAATGGCGCAACAAAGTTATGGTACGATCAATGCGCAAAACGGTCCTTTGTACAGTTATGGCGGACTGGGCAGTGCTGCGACCTCAATGCCCTTACAAGACCAAAACTGGAATGCCGCTTTTGGATCCTTGTATCTGGCTAACATCAACTGGAATCTTTTCACATTTGGCAAAATTAAAACACAGGTTGCCATTGCCAAAGCCGACGAAAATGTAGCCCAAAAAGATCTGGAACAGGTAAAGTTTCAGCATCAGGTAAAAGTAGGTGCTGCATATCTGAACTTACTTGCTGCTCAGCGCATTAAATTTGTGCAGGACAAAAATCTCGAACGTGCTCAAGTGGTGGAAACTACAACCAAAAGCCGTGCAGAGAGCGGTCTGATTCCGGAGGTTGATTATTCTTTGGCAAAAGCCGAAGTGGCTAGTGCTAAATCGGCTGTGATAAAGGCTTATGATATGGAACTGGATCATTCTAAATCACTTGCGGTAATGTTGGGCGAAGGGTATCAGGTGTATCAACTCGATAGCGTCTTTACTACTAAAACACCTGTTATTCTTTCAGAGTCTGCAACAGAAACAGGTCAACATCCTATACTGGAATGGAGAAAAAGTGATATTCTGAAAAGCGAACAGCAGGAAAAACTACAGTCTGCACTGGCTTTGCCAAGCCTATCTGCTTTTGGAGTCCTGCAGGGACGCGGTTCCGGTTTTGACTGGAATTATGTACAGGACAATACCGCTTTCTCGAAATCGTATGCCGATGGTGTTGGAATCGATCGCAGCAATTATATCGTTGGAATCAATTTAAGTTGGAATCTAACCAATATCTACCGTCAGTCTTCTAAAAAGCGGGAACAAAAATTGGTTACCCAATCGCTTCAAAACGAATATGAATATATGAATCAGGAATTGATTGCTCAGCAAAAATTAGCGAATGACAAACTAAAAAATGCCTTTCAGAATTTTGAAGAAACCAAAACACAAGTAATCGCTGCTACCGACGCTTATCGTCAACACACTGCTTTGTATGATAACGGCCTTACCACCATTGTTGATTTAACACAATCTTTCTACACTCTTAACCGCGCAGAGATTGATTATGAAATTGCCCAAAACAACATTTGGCAGGCCTTATGGATTAAAGCTGCTGCCACAGGCAATCTGAACATTTTACTCAACGCGATACACTAAACCCGAAATTATGAATTTAATACGTTTTGCCTTGCGCAAGCCCATCTCTATCATGGTGATGGTGCTGGGGCTTTTATTCTTCGGGATTAAAGCTTCAAAAGAAATAAAGGTCGACATCTTACCTGATATGAATCTTCCTGTGGTATACATTGCCCATTCCTTTAATGGTTATACCCCTCAGCAAATGGAAGGTTATTTTACCAAAATGTATGTCAATATGATGCTGTTTACGAGCGGTATCGAAAGCATCGAAACTAAAAATACTCAAGGGCTTACCTTGATGAAAATTAATTTTTATGAAGGTACAGACATGGGGCAGGCCATTGCCGAAATCAATGCGCTCTCCAATCGTTCACAGGTATTTTTACCTCCGGGAGCTCCACCTCCGTTTATCATTCGTTTTGACGCTTCTTCTCAGCCTGTTGGTCAATTGGTGTTTAAAAGTAAAACCAAAACCAACAATGAGTTACAGGATATTGCCAATTTTACAGCACGTCCGTTTCTTATTAAAATACCTGGATTGACAACCGCTCCGCCATTTGGAGGAAGTCCGAGGACGATCGAAATCAACATCGATCCGAATAAACTGCGTACCCATCAGCTAACGCCAGAGCAAATTGTGGAATCGATTAGCCGAAACAACATTACATCACCTTCAGGTAATATTTATGTGAATGATATCAACTATCTGACGCCTACAAACAATACCATTAAAGAGGTGGCTGATTTTGGCAACATTCCTATTTTTAAAAACGGAGTTGATAATGTCTACATCCGTGATGTGGCTACCATAAAAGACGGTGCCGATATTACTACCGGTTACGCCCTTATTAATGGTACCAGATCGGTTTACATTAACATTGCAAAATCAGGTAATGCTTCTACCTGGGACGTGGTAAAGAATCTTAAAAAAGCGATTCCTGCCATTCAGAATAATCTACCGGATGATGTTGCGATTTCATACGAATTCGATCAGTCGGTATATGTAATCAATGCTGTCAAAAGTTTAATTACAGAAGGTGTTTTGGGAGCAATGTTAACGGGATTAATGGTGCTTCTGTTTTTACGTGACCGCAGAGCCGCTTTAATCGTAGTACTTACCATTCCGATCTCTATTATTTCGGGAGTATTGTTCCTTAAGTTATTCGGACAAAGTATCAACATCATGTCACTATCCGGACTGGCACTGGCTATTGGAATTTTGGTGGATGAGAGTACCGTTACCATCGAAAATATCCACCAGCATTTAGCCATGGGTAAAACGAAAGCCAAAGCTATTTTAGACGCCTGTAAGGAAATTGCGTTCCCAAAACTATTGATTTTGTTGTGTATTCTTGCGGTTTTTGCACCAGCCTTTATGATGACCGGTATTCCGGGATCGTTGTTTATGCCTTTGGCTCTCGCAATTGGTTTTTCTATGTTGTTGTCTTTTATGCTGTCACAAACGTTTGTGCCCGTAATGGCCAACTGGTTAATGAAGGACAAAGAAAACCATGAGCATACCGAAGATAAATTCGACGGATTCAAAAATCGTTTCGTGCTGTTTTTACAATCCATAATGGGCAAACGCAAGCCTATTTTAATTGTCAGTTTTATCCTGGTTGCAGTTGGAGCATTTTTAATGTACAACAGTACCGGTAAAGACGTATTGCCTACTGTAAATTCAAGTCAGTTTCAGGTACGTATTAAAGCGCCTGAAGGGACTCGTATCGAAAAAACAGAACTCAAAATAAAGCAGGTTTTAGGTGAACTGGAAACGATTATCGGTAAAGATCATATTGCCATATCATCGGTATTTATTGGTCAGCATCCCTCCTCTTTTGCAGTGAGTCCAATTTATTTGTACAATGCAGGTCCGCATGAAGCCTTAATGCAGATTGCCTTGAAAGATTTTGACGGAAATACCAATGAGCTGAAAGAAATCATCCGCAAGCACATGAAGCAAAAGATGCCCGAACTGCATTTCTCTTTCGAGCCTATCGAACTTACGGAGAAGATTCTGAGCCAGGGAACCAATACTCCGATTGAGGTTCGCTTCTCGGGAATGATGAAAAAAATGAACGTGATGTATGCCAATAAACTTTTGGCCAAGCTAAAAGAAATTGATTATTTGAGAGATCAGCAAATTCCACAATCCCTAAACTATCCGGCATACGAAATCAATATCGACCGAATAAGAGCGGCTCAACTGGGTATCGACGCACAAGACATCGCGCGTTCTTTGGTTCCTATAACGGCCTCTTCACGCTACACTAGTAAAAACATGTGGGTTGGCGGAATGATGGGAATTGCCTACGATGTACAGGTACAAACCCCACAAAACATTTTAAACAGCAAAGATGAGTTGATGAATGTCCCGTTAGGAAAAAACTCAGACCGACCTGTTCTGGGTGATGTGGCAACAATTACGCCTACAAAAGTATTAGGTGAAAGCTACAATCTGGGAACCATGGGTTACACACCGGTAACGGCAAACATTCATAATACTGATTTAGGAAGAGCACAGAAAGACGTACAGGCTGCTATCGATTCGCTTGGTGAATTGCCTAAAGGAGTCAATATACAGGTATCCGGAATGGTTCCGGTGCTCGAGGAAACCATGAATAGTCTGGCAACAGGTTTACTGATTGCAGTTATTGTTATTTTCTTAATGCTAACGGCCAATTTCCAATCGTTTAAAGTGTCCTTAGTTATCCTGACCACTGTTCCTTTTGTAATTCTGGGTTCTTTGATTCTAATGAAACTGACAGGTTCTACCCTGAACTTACAGTCTTATATGGGAATTATTATGTCTGTCGGAGTTTCTATTGCGAATGCTGTTTTACTGATTAGTAATGCGGAGTCTCTCCGTTTAGAAAATGGTGACGCCCTTAATTCGGCTATTCAGGCCGCAGCTTTGCGTATACGTCCTATCATTATGACCACACTGGCTATGATTGCAGGTATGCTTCCAATGGCTATTGGACACGGAGAAGGCGGTGATCAGGTAGCTCCATTAGGAAGAGCGGTAATTGGCGGACTAATTGCATCTTCATTTAGTGTATTGATCCTATTACCACTGGTATTTGTGTGGATACAAAACAAAACCACTACCCAATCACCATCCTTAGATCCTGAAGACGAAAACAGTATTCATTATATAACGTTAGAAAAATAAACCATGAAATTAATCTATTATATCCTTATCGGAATTGCAGTTGCATCTTGTAATTCAGAAAACAAAAAAGAAGAGAAACCGGCAGCCATGCCCATGATGATGATGCAGAATTTTGAAACGGTTTCTCTAAAAAAGAGCAATCCGAAGGTTCCTCTGAAACTTGCCGGAGAATTGGTTTCCGACAAAGAAACGGCCATCTATGCCAAAGTAAACAGCTACGTAAAAAAACTGCATGTTGACATTGGTTCTCCGGTAACTGTCGGACAAATCATCATGGTTTTGGAGGCACCCGAGATTCAGGCACAGCTGGCGGCAGCAAAATCCAAATGGAAAGCACAGGAAGCCATATACATTGCTACCAAATCGAATTATGACCGAATGTTTAAAGCCAATGAAACTAAGGGCGCTATTGCAAAAGATGCCTTAGACCAAATCACCGCTAGAAAACTATCCGACCAGTCACAATTAGAGGCTGCAAAATCTGCCTATCAGGAAATACAGGCCATGAATGATTATCTGATCATCCGGGCACCTTTTAACGGAATTGTTGCTGAAAGAAATGTAGATCCCGGTTCTTATGTAGGTCCAATGGGTAAAGGTTCCGACAAACCGTTACTAGTGCTTCAGGACAATAAAAAGCTGCGTGTGTCACTTTCTATTCCAGAGGCCAATACTCCTTATTTGAACTTGGGCGATTCGATAAATTTTAAGGTCACCTCGCTTCCGCAGAAAAAGTATAGGGCTAAAATTTCGCGTAAATCAGGTGTCTTAGATTTTAAATTACGTTCAGAACGCATAGAAGCTGATATTCTGAAAATACATCCCGAACTGAAGCCTTTGATGGTGGTGGAAGCCATGCTTTCGTTACAAGCCAGTGAAGCGACATTCTTTATACCTAAAACAGCTTTGGTAGAAAGCAATATGGGAATGTATGTTATTCAGGTGATTGGTGGGAAAACCAAAAACATTCCCGTTGCGAAAGGACGTGCACTGATGGATCAGATTGAAGTGTTTGGTGCACTAAATGAAGGCGACAACATTTTAATGAAAGCCACCGAAGAAATAACAGAAGGAACAAAAATTAAAAAATAAAACAATGAAAATACTTGGCCGCTATTTCCTTATTGCCGCACTGGCAGTAGTATTGATCTCGTGTAAAGATCAGGAAAACAAACCGCAGAATCAGGTTTCAAACCAACAGGAGTTAACCGTAAAAGACAGTACTGCTGTTTCAGAAGGAACTCCTGTACCCAATGATGAAGTTTGTATGGTAAATGATCTGCATATGGGTAAAAAACAAATTGAAGTTCCGTTTGGCGGAAAAATGTATTACGGCTGCTGCAATATGTGTGTAGAACGTATCCCAAACGATGAAAACGTTCGTCAGGCAACTGATCCACAAACCGGAGCAAAAGTTGACAAAGCTTCGGCTTACATCGTTTCGCTGAACAAACAGGGAAATGTAGCTTACTTTGAATCGGAAGAGAATTATCAGAATTTTATTCAGGCCAACAAAGAACTGAAAAAATAAAACCTGAAAAACAGATTCACTTTTCGAGTGAGTATACCAAAAGGGCTGTCCGAATTATCACCGGACAGCCCTAACTTTTTTAAGCTAAAATTCACTTATCTAATTCTGTTAAAGATTAAACTTTATCTTTTAAACTGAAACTTACAGATCCGTATAAAGTGAATTAATTATAAAATATAAATCAATAAAATACAAATTATTATAATACAT
>NZ_CAGKLC010000142.1 GCF_903469665.1 Flavobacterium sp. UGB4466
GGGAACCTTTGTTGATTTTTAAGTAAAAAACGCAAAGTTGTTTATGGTTAATTACTTATATTTGTTCACCTAAAAATAACCAAATAGTGACTCATATCAATAAGTTAAAAATATTCAATGATCCCATTTATGGGTTTATCTCCATACCGAACGAACTTATTTACGATTTAATTCAGCACCCTTATTTTCAGCGTTTACGCCGTATTTCGCAAATGGGTCTGTCGTATTTGGTTTATCCCGGAGCAAATCATACGCGTTTTCATCATGCCTTAGGCTGTATGCACTTAATGCAAAAATCAGTAGATACACTTCGTTTTAAAGGAGTTGCAATTTCGACTGAAGAAGAGAATGCGTTATATATAGCCATTTTACTACACGATATAGGTCACGGACCTTTTTCGCATGCCATGGAAAAGAGTATCGTAGAAGATGTGCATCATGAGGCCATTTCATTGTTGTTTATGAACAGGCTCAACGAAGAGTTTGAAGGAAAACTAAGTCTGGCTATTCAGGTTTTTAAAGGCGATTACCACCGAAAATTCATGTTACAGCTGATCTCAAGTCAGCTCGACATGGACCGAATGGATTATTTAAAAAGAGACAGTTTTTATACTGGTGTAGCCGAGGGAAATGTAAATTCTGAGCGTTTGATTCAGATGATGAATGTAGTTGACGGTACTTTGGTAATTGAAGAAAAAGGAATTTATTCTGTGGAAAAGTTTCTGCTTTCAAGAAGATTGATGTATTGGCAGGCTTATTTGCATAAAACAAGTCTCGTGGCAGAATTAATTTTGATGAAGGTACTAAAAAGAGCTAAAGAACTTACTCTAAAAGGCATTATTCTGCCGTGCAGTGAGCCGCTTTTGTATTTCATGAAGAACAGAGTCACTCTGGAGGATTTTGATGCTGAAAAATTAGACCTATTTTCTCAACTGGATGATTTTGATATTATTAGCGCTTTAAAAGCTTGGCAAAAGCACAATGATTTTATACTTTCTACTTTAAGTAAAATGCTTATTAATAGAGATTTACTTAAAATTAAGCTTACCGCAGAAAAAATACCTGTCGAAGAATTACAATCGCTGAAGGAAGAATTTGCTAACGAACACCATATTACACAATTAGAAGCCGGTTATTTTATTTTTGGTGGAAAAATTAAAAATCAGGCTTATAGCAAAGAAGCTGAACCCATACGAATTTTGAAAAAAGACAAAACAATTGAAGATGTTGTAGAAGCATCTGACCAATTGAATTTGAGGTCATTATCTAAATTGGTAACAAAATATTACATCTGTTTCCCAAAACAACTTATCTAAAATTAACATTTAAAATCTATTTTTTATATTTTTGTCGCAATGAAATTTACAGCAGAACAAATAGCGGGAATTTTAGAAGGAGAAGTTGTTGGGAATCCCAATGTAGAAGTTTCTCGGTTATCTAAAATAGAAGAAGGTGAGGAGGGATCGCTTACTTTTTTGGCCAATCCAAAATATATCAATCATATATATACCACAAAAGCATCTGTAACAATTGTTAATGATAGCTTTATTCCGGAACAGGAAATCACTACAACTTTAATAAAAGTGGAAGACGCTTATGCTTCTTTCTCTAAACTTCTACAGTTTTACAATCAGGTTAAATTAAATAAAAATGGTATAGAAGCACAGTCTTTTATAACAGAAGGAACTAAATATGGAGAGAATTTATATTTAGGAAGCTTTAGTTACATTGGACAAAACGTGGTTCTGGGCGACAATGTAAAAATTTATCCGAACAGTTTTATTGGAGATAATGTTGTTATTGGCGATAATGTGTATATTTTTGCAGGCGCTAAAATTTATTCCGAAACTATAATTGGTAACAATTGCACTATTCATTCCGGAACTATTATTGGTGCGGATGGTTTTGGTTTTGTACCAAATGACGAAGGAGTATACAGTAAGGTACCACAAATTGGTAACGTTATTATTGAAGACAATGTTGATATTGGTGCTAACACTACCATCGACAGAGCAACTCTTGGTTCAACTATTATCCGACAAGGAGTTAAATTAGACAATCAGATTCAGATTGCGCACAATGTTGAAATTGGCAAAAATACTGTAATTGCAGCGCAATCAGGTGTGGCCGGTTCAACTAAAATTGGCGAGAACTGTATGATTGGCGGACAAGTAGGTATCGCAGGACACTTGACTATAGGTAACAATGTGAGATTGCAGGCTCAATCAGGAGTAGCAAGAAATATTAAAGATGATGAAATCCTACAAGGGACACCGTCTCTTGGTTATACTGATTTTAACAAATCGTATGTTCATTTCAAGAATCTGCCTAAAATAGTTTCCGAAGGAGAAGAATTAAAAAAACAAATAATAAACCCAAAAAATGGAAATAATGGTTAAACAGAAGACCATCAAAAATGAAATTTCACTAACAGGCGTTGGATTACACACTGGGAAAGAAGTTACAATGACTTTTAAACCAGCTCCAATAAATAATGGTTTCACTTTTGTAAGAGTAGATTTGCAAGGTCAGCCGGTCATTGAGGCTGATGCTAACTATGTTGTTAATACGCAAAGAGGTACTAATTTAGAAAAACTTGGCGTAAAAATTCAAACTCCTGAACATGTTTTGGCGGCATTAGTTGGATGTGATCTTGACAATGTTATTATAGAATTAGATGCTTCAGAACTTCCTATCATGGATGGTTCTTCAAAATATTTTGTGGAAGCAATTGAAAAAGCTGAAATAGAAGAGCAAGACGCTAAACGTAACGTTTATGTAGTAAAAGAAGTAATATCATTTACAGACGAAACGACCGGAAGCGAGATCTTGGTTATGCCTAGCGACGATTATCAGGTGACTACAATGGTAGATTTTGGGACTAAAGTTTTAGGGACCCAGAATGCTACTATGAAAAGTATAGCCGATTTTAAAAATGAAATTGCAAGTTCAAGAACTTTTAGTTTCTTACACGAATTAGAGTCATTACTAGAGCACGGTTTAATTAAAGGTGGTGATTTAAATAATGCAATCGTATATGTAGACAAAGAAATTTCGGAATCTACTATGGCGAATTTAAAGAAAGCTTTCGGGAAAGATGAAATTTCGGTAAAACCAAATGGTGTTCTTGATAATCTTACTTTACACTATCCAAACGAAGCAGCAAGACATAAGCTTCTTGATGTAATTGGAGATTTATCTCTTATCGGAGTTCGTATACAAGGAAAAATTATCGCCAACAAACCAGGGCATTTTGTAAATACACAGTTTGCTAAAAAGTTAGCTAAAATTATCAAGATTGAGCAAAGAAATCATGTACCTGTTTATGATTTAAATCAGGAACCTTTGATGGATATTCATAAAATCATGGCGATGCTTCCTCACAGACCTCCATTCTTGTTGATTGACAGAATTATCGAGATGTCTGATCGTCACGTGGTTGGTTTGAAGAATGTAACCATGAACGAAAATTTCTTTGTTGGACATTTCCCAGAAGCACCGGTTATGCCGGGGGTATTAATTGTGGAAGCAATGGCACAAACGGGTGGAATTTTGGTTTTAAGCACAGTTCCGGATCCCGAAAATTATTTGACTTACTTTATGAAAATTGATAATGTCAAATTCAAACACAAAGTATTGCCAGGTGATACCTTAATTTTCAAATGCGAATTGATTTCTCCAATCAGAAGAGGGATCTGTCATATGCAGGCAAATGCTTACGCAAATGGGAAATTAGTGACCGAGGCAGAATTAATGGCTCAAATTGCGAGAAAACAATAATAATTAATCAATTTTATTGTTTAGGTTTGTTGCCCAAATTAGACTATTTTAATTTAAAATATAAAAAATACATATGAATCAACCATTAGCATATGTTCATCCTGGCGCTAAAATCGCTAAAAATGTTGTAATTGAACCTTTTACAACAATTCACAATAATGTTATTATTGGTGATGGTACTTGGATTGGTTCAAATGTGACGATCATGGAAGGTGCCCGCATTGGTAAAAATTGCAATATTTTTCCGGGAGCGGTTATTTCTGCGGTACCACAAGATTTGAAGTTCGGCGGAGAAGATTCTCTAGCTATTATTGGAGATAACTGTACAATTAGAGAATGTGTTACGATCAACAGAGGTACAGTGGCCTCCGGACAAACTATTCTTGGAAACAATTGTTTAGTTATGGCTTACGCTCACATTGCACACGATTGCGAAATTGGCAATAATGCCATCATTGTAAACGGTGTTGCACTTGCAGGTCACGTAGTTGTTGGAAACCACGCTGTAATTGGTGGTTTAGCAGCGATTCATCAGTTTATTCATATCGGAGATCATGCTATGATTTCGGGTGGATCATTGGTTAGAAAAGACGTTCCTCCTTATACAAAAGCAGCAAAAGAACCTTTGTCGTATGTAGGGATTAATTCAGTAGGTTTAAGAAGAAGAGGTTTCAGTACTGAGAAAATCAGAGAAATTCAGGAAATCTATAGAATTTTATACCAAAAGAATTACAACACGACGCAGGCTTTAAGTATTATTGAAGCTGAAATGGAAGCAACTCCTGAAAGAGATGAAATTCTGGATTTTATCCGAAATTCATCTAGAGGAATCATGAAAGGATATTCCGGAAACTATTAATTTTAGAGTTTAGATTTCTGATTTTAGATTTCTAAGTTGAAAAAATTGAAAATTGAAAATTAAAAATATTAATATAAAAATGAAGATTTATTCTATAGCTGGAATCTAAAATCTACATTCTAAAATCTAAAATAAAAAAATGGCATCTACATCAGATATTAGAAACGGATTGTGTATTAAATTCAACCACGATATTTTTAAAATTGTTGAATTTCTTCACGTAAAACCTGGAAAAGGACCTGCTTTCGTAAGAACAAAATTAAGAAGTTTAACATCAGGGAAAGTATTGGATAATACATTTTCTGCTGGACATAAAATTGATGTTATTCGTGTAGAAACGCATAACTACCAGTTTTTATATGCTGAAGGTGATGAGTTTCATTTTATGAACACAGAATCTTTCGAGCAAATCTCTCTAAATAAAAACATTTTAGATGCTCCGGGATTATTGAAAGAAGGAACAAGTGTAATGGTTCAGGTAAATACTGAAACTGACTTGCCTTTATCAGTAGATATGCCATCTTCTGTAATTCTTGAAGTTACTTATGCTGAGCCGGGAGTAAAAGGAAATACAGCTACAAATGCTACAAAAAACGCGACAGTAGAAACTGGAGCGTCTGTAAACGTTCCTTTGTTCATCAACGAAGGTGATAAAATTAAAATTGATACAGCTTCAGGTTCTTACATGGAGCGTGTAAAGGAGTAGTTTTTATGAGTTTTCAGTTTTCAGTCGCAGTTATCAGTTTGTTAATGCAGACTGAAAACTGAGACTGAAAACTGAGACTGAAAACTAAAAAAATATATGAAATTTCCAAAGAGTCATTCTTTACAAGAAATTGCAAATTTGCTTGACTGCGAATTTATTGGTGACCAAAACTTTCCTGTTTTAGGCATGAACGAGATACATGTCGTTGAAGCCGGAGATATTGTTTTTGTTGACCATCCTAAATATTATGACAAAGCTTTACAATCGGCGGCTACTATAGTTTTGATTAACAAAAAAGTAGATTGTCCTGAAGGTAAAGCCCTTCTAATTTCTGATGATCCTTTCAGAGATTTTAATATCTTAACCAAACACTTCAGACCATTTCAAGGCACCAATGTGTCGATTGCACTCTCTGCAACTATCGGAGAAGGTACTGTAATTCAGCCCAACTGTTTTATCGGAAACAATGTTACCATTGGTAAAAACTGTCTGATTCACCCCAATGTCACTATTTACGATCATACCGTAATTGGCGACAACGTAATGATTCATGCCGGAACTATTTTAGGAGCCGATGCTTTTTATTACAAAAAACGTCCTGAGGGGTTCGATCAGTTAATTTCCGGAGGAAGAGTAGTTATCGAAGACAATGTCGGCATAGGAGCGCTGTGTACAATTGACAAAGGTGTTACTGGTGATACCACTATTGGTGAAGGTACAAAATTGGACAATCAGGTACATGTTGGACATGATACTGTAATTGGTAAAAAATGTTTAATTGCTTCACAAACTGGTATTGCCGGATGTGTAATAATTGAAGATGAAGTTACCATTTGGGGACAGGTAGGAACAACCAGTGGCATTACAATAGGAGCAAAGGCTGTTATTATGGGACAAACAGGAGTTACCAAATCAGTTGAAGGAGGAAAGTCTTATTTCGGAACCCCAATCGAAGAATCGAGAGAAAAGTTAAAACAAATGGCCAATATCAAAAAGATTCCTGAAATTCTAAATAAATTGAAGTAATTATGTCTATAAAAGAATTTGTTCAAAAATTTTACAAGTCAGATGCCTTAATTGATAGCGAAATCATGAAAGCTTACTTACATCCCGAAGTAAAGTTAGACTGGAACAGCACTAAAGGACTAATCGAAATGGATTACGATTCTATGATGGCTATGGCAAATGAGCTTAGTCGAGCTTATGTTCGTTCGAAGGTTAGAATTAGCCATATCATTGCCGAAGAAGACTTAGTTTCAATACGATATTCTCACTTTGTAAAAACGATTGAGAACCCTAGAGAAGAGATGTTATTAGCTCATTTTGCCACAATTTGGCAAATAAAAGATGATAAATTATATCGCGGTTATCAAATGAGTCAATTTTCTTAATTTTTTTAAAGACAAAAAGGTTAAAATACGTTACAAAACCTTACTTTTGCATCACAATTTTAAAAACTACATAAAATATATATCATGAGTGTTTTAGTTAATAAAGATTCCAAAATAATTGTTCAAGGATTTACAGGTAGCGAAGGAACTTTCCACGCTTCTCAAATGATTGAGTACGGTACAAATGTTGTTGGTGGTGTAACTCCGGGTAAAGGAGGAACAAGCCATTTAGACCGTCCGGTTTTTAACACAGTAAAAGATGCTGTAGAACAAGCCGGAGCAGATACATCTATCATTTTTGTTCCGCCAGCTTTTGCTGCTGATGCAATTATGGAAGCTGCTGACGCTGGAATTAAAGTAATTATTGCTATTACTGAAGGAATTCCTGTAGCAGATATGATTAAAGCTAACAACTATGTTAAAGAAAGAAATTCAAGATTAATCGGACCAAACTGTCCTGGTGTAATTACTCCGGGTGAAGCTAAAGTTGGTATTATGCCAGGTTTTGTTTTCAAAAAAGGAACAGTTGGTATCGTTTCTAAATCAGGAACTTTAACTTACGAAGCTGCTGATCAGGTTGTAAAACAAGGTTTAGGAATTACTACTGCTATTGGTATTGGTGGAGATCCAATTATTGGAACTACAACTAAAGAAGCAGTTGAATTATTAATGAACGACCCAGAAACTGAAATCATCATTATGATTGGTGAAATTGGAGGTCAATTAGAAGCTGATGCTGCTAAATGGGTAAGAGCTGATGGTAACCGTAAACCAGTTGTTGGTTTTATTGCGGGAGAAACTGCTCCAGCAGGTAGAACAATGGGTCACGCAGGTGCTATTGTTGGTGGTTCTGATGATACTGCTGCTGCTAAAAAACAAATCATGAGAGACAACGGAATTCACGTTGTTGATTCGCCAGCTGAAATTGGTAAAAAAGTAAAAGAAGTACTTGGATAATTCCGGGTATTTAAAATAATAAATTCCAAAAAAGTCTCAATATTCTGTTGAGACTTTTTTACATTTAAAGTCTTGAGGGATAAATCAAAAAAACTTAGCATCTTAGCATCTCAGCATCTTAGTAACTTAAAAATAAAAATATGTACAA
>NZ_CAGKLC010000143.1 GCF_903469665.1 Flavobacterium sp. UGB4466
CTTAAAGAAATTGCCTTAAATTCAATTTTTAATAAATTAACAAGATATTTAATACCACTTTAAAAGTAATTAAATATAATCCTACCATGAGATTCCTGCTTATACCCTGTCTTTATCCCCTTTTAAAGGCAATGACATTTTAAGAAAAGTGAAATGACATTCTGAACAAAGTCACTCCTTCTATGCCAATACCGGCTACTTCAATGGTTTAAAAACAATTTCGTAAGACTTGGCTTTGTTTAGAAATTCATTAGCAAACTGCTGAATGTCTTTTTCAGTGATGCTATTTACAATAGCTACATAAGCTGCAGGATTATCCATGTTTATATTGTACTCAAAAAAATTGTATAATAAACTCAAACTGTAGCTGTTAAAATTTTTGCTATCTTCTCTTGATTTCAAGTAGTTGCTTTTGGTTTTCGCCAGGTCCTCTTTTACCAAAACGCCATTTTTAATTTTGTTAATTTCGTTGTACACTATAGGAAGTAAACTGTTCACTTTGATCGGATCTGAATCAAAATTTATCGATAGAGCAACCGTATTTTTTGGAAATCTCGAAGCTGCTGCACTGACCTGAACACCATAAGTTCCTCCTTCCTTCTCTCTAAGATTCTCTGTATAGCGTAAAGTCAAAATGTCACGCAGCATATCCGCCAAAACAGCATTTTTGGAAGTGTATTTAAAATCGCTTTCAAACTGAATATTGACCGTACTTTTGGGCGTTTCCATTTTAATTAAAACTTCTTTGTTAATTTTATTAGAACTCCAAACAGGTGTTTTGTCTTTGAATGTTTCATCTCTTTTTATACCGGGAATACTGGCGATGTATTTTTCTAATAGTGGTTTCAGTACTTCCGATGTTACGTCACCTACGATAAAAAACTCAAAGTTAGAAACATCACAAAATCGCTCTTTATAAATTGCTTCTATTCTTTCAAAAGACAAATCATCAATAAACTGCTGATCCAAAATTCTTACTCTGGGATTATTTTTCCCGTAAACGATTGCATTGATACTATCGGTCATTTTTGCATTGATATCCTTGTCTTTGTTTTCCAGGTAATTTTGAAGATCTAATTTCTTAATATCATAAATTTCCTTGTCGAAACGCGGCTTTACAAAACGCAGATGCACCAATTGCAGCATTGCTTCGAGGTCCTTTACTTTGGCATTACCCGAAACCGTCTCATTTAAATCTCCCACATTTATTCCCGTACCGACCACCTTTCCTGAAAGGATTTTTTCCAAATTAATATTAGAAAATGCTCCCACACCTGAAGCATCTGTCAAACCGTTCAGTGCAAATGTCGATGGCAGATCTTTGAGATCATATAAGGACGCCCCCCCGAAACTTTCCGCATACAACTGTACATCATTTACATTTTTATTGGCAAATTTATAATGCACCTTTACGCCATTGCTTAAAATATAAGTAGTAGCTCCGATTTCTTTACTTTCCTTTTCAGCAGTAATTTTACCCGGAACAATTGTTACATCAGTCAACAGTGACTTATCATTAAAACTGTCTGTATAAGGCTTTAAATTAGGATTGTTTTCTGATTTGGTAATAATAGCAAAAGCGTTCTCCTTTGTTAAATTGGTTTCATTTTCCATCCCTTCAACAGTCACTACTCTGTTTTTTGAAGTATATCCACGAGTTAATTCGACCTGAAGAGCTTTTGAATCGATTTCTTTCAAAATAGATTGTATCATTTCAAACTCGCTTTTAGTATCTGTAAACAGTCGATGTAAAAGATAATCTGATTGTATACTATTGGCAATACTACTATGTGAAACTTCTTTCTCTGATTGGATATAGTTTTCGTAAAAAGAACTAATGAAAGTTACTTTTCTTTGAATTTCACCTTCCGAAAAACCAAATTTTCCGGCACGTATATACTCATCCACAACTACAGCTAAAGCTTCTGCCTGTTTATTTGGTTTTGGAGCAATATCCATCCCCATTACATCATTCATTCTTTTAAAATTAGAATAATAAGCCTCCGCATTTTTAAACGGACAGTTTTCTTTCTGTGCTAATTCATTCAATCTGTCGTTGAGCATCGAAAACGCCATTATCCTCGTTATTGACTGCTTTAGATCAGCAAAAGTCTGACTCTGACCTGCGCCATTTTGAATGATTTTAAAAGATATAGCCGAATTTGTGATTTCTTTATCGAGTGCTAACTTAAAAAAAGGTTCCTCATGATCCGGAATTGCGACCTCAAAACGTTTTTTCGGGTTTTTAGCTTTCGGAATATCAGCAAATAACGTTTTTATTTTTTGCTCAATTTCTTCAGCATTTACATCCCCAACAACCGCAATTGCCTGCAAATCGGGACGGTACCATTCTTTGTAAAAATCTCGTAGCAAAGTGTAATCAAAATGTTTTACAATATCCATATCACCAATAGCAACACGGTTTGCATACAGCGAATGGTTGTACAAATAAGGGTTGAATAAGTTAGAAATACGGGTTGATGCGTTTTGCCTGGTTCTCCATTCTTCAACAATAATACCACGTTCGGCATCAATTTCCTCATTGGTCAGTAGTAATGAATGAGACCAATCGTGTAAAATCAGTAATGCAGTATCAATTACTTTAGGATCTGTTGATGGAATATTGTCAAAATTATAAACCGTCTCATCAAAACTGGTGTAAGCATTTATATTATTTCCAAAAACAGCCCCTTGTTTTTCGAGAGTCGTCAAAATTTCTTTTCCGGGAAAGTTTTTAGTGCCATTAAAAGCCATGTGCTCCAGAAAATGTGCCAATCCTTTCTGATTGTCATTCTCTAAAATAGAGCCTACGTTTTGAATAATATAATAACTTGCTGTGTTTTTATTTACCGCTGTTGGATAAATATAATACGTCATGCCATTGGATAGTACTCCTTTTTTAAGAGTTTTATTTCCAATTAAGACATCAGCAGATTTGTAGTTTTGCGCATTTATTGAAGCAACTCCAATAAATAATAATAGTAAGTGTAAAAGTTGAGCGTGTACAGATTTCATCATTTTTGATTTCGGCATTTAAAGTAAGAATATACTATCCCACATCAGTTGAAAGTATACGTATTCGTCCTACTTAGAAGCATCTTTGCCTAAGAACGGATAGGATTCTTTTTCAGTTCATCTGATCATGGTATGCGCAAAATAATTAAAAATGATGTACCAAAAAATTTGCGTTACTTATTTAACACATTAAATTTCTGTGCGACACTCGTTCTGCTCCACCTATTTATACTTGAGTCACCATCCAAAATTTTTTAAAATCGCACTTTATAGCTCACCCCCGCTGTCCATGCTCGTGTAAGTCCGTCCGGTCTGACTTCTCTCACTACAAAAGGCGTCGCAACCGAGGCTTCGATACTACTTCCGGACGAAAAATGATATCCTGCAATTAGATTTCCATTAATGGTTAGTCCGTCAGAGCCTTTAATCGTCTGTCTTTGTCCGTAAATATCTTCATAAGTATCTTCCCCTAAATGATAAATCAAAAGCAAATTCGGCTTGAACGAAAATTTGCGATTGGCTGTATTTATGGTGTAGGTTCCGCGCAACAGAACGTCCGGTTTTCTCTCAAATAAATTGGTGGTCACAAAATCATCAGTACCGGAATATTCGCTGAAATAGGAATTCTTGTTTATATTAAAGACCGGCAATTGTATCGCAGAATTAAAATCCCAGTTTTTATAGTTCAGATTCACACTTCCTAAAAAATCAAAAGTTCCAAGACTGCTTTGATAATCCATTGGAAGCGGATGATCGTTTATTTTGAGATTACTTTGGTTAAACGGAACTTTAATCCCCGAAGTAAAACTCCATTTGTACAAATTTGTCGTAACGGGAGTATAGTTTGCCGTTAAAAAAGCATCTCCAACCGAGCCCCTTCCTCCAAAACTTCCATTGGCATACTGAGAAGTCACTTTTACATTTCCTGACCATTGTTTATTAAAACTCCTGGTGTAGCCAATATAACCCGACAAATATTTCACATCCACATCACCTTTTCCCAGAACAGTTCCAAATTCGATATGGTTGTTCTTCTTGTCATCATTTTCGTGAAATGCTCCTCCAATACTGCAAATACCGGCATCACTACAGCCTTGTGCGTTACTATAATTGAATATAAAAAATGAGGCTAAAACTATCAAAAAATTAATTTTCATAATAAGTTGGATTTTAAAGCAGCAGTAGCAAAAAGATGATTGAATTGCTGACAATGAATTAATACATAAGGATGAACCGTTAAATTTACTCCTGCCGGAATCGTATAGGTCTGTGAATTTCCTGTTCCTAAGCTTCCCAGATTTACAAAACTGTCCGGTCGATTGGTTTTAGAAAGATAAACCTTAAGATCAGGCCCACTGGAAATGCTAAAATCTTTAAGTGATAATTTGTACAGATCCCCTTCTTTGTAAATTCGGGCAGAACCGGTAACGGTATTGCCCGACTCAGCTTCAAAAGTTCCTGTAGAAAGCAAAATTGCTTCTGAAGAAACTACCATTGAACCAATTTTTTCGCGGGTCAGTTCTCCTTCAGATTCACAGCTGAAGAGTATTAAAATAGCTATAAAAGAAAAAATTGTTCTCATGTGATATCGTTTAGTAATTCGAAATTAGTAACTCTTACACTCTCCTAATGTCGGCTAGTTTACATATCCTGAACATTTTTGATATTCTCCGTTTGTATTTTACATTTTCTACTGCCTAGATCAAAAAAAACACCAAAGCGCTCCGTTATATTTTTTTACCTTTACCTGTTATAAAAAATCATTTAACAGATAGAAACCTATTTCTTAAACATAGAAGTCTCTGTGTATTTTAAATAAATGAAGCGCCTTTTTTGTGAGTGTTAAATCTATGTTTCTATGCGTTTAAAAATAATTACATCCAACGGGTTACTTTTATATCCATTATACCAATCGAGATGACAATTCAACAATTAAAATATATTGTAGCATTAGACGAGGAACGTCATTTTGCAAGAGCAGCAGAAGTTTGCCTGGTATCACAACCCGGACTAACCATTCAGCTAAAAAATCTGGAAGAAGAAATTGGAATTAAAATTTTCGATCGAAACAAGGTTCCGTTAACCCCTACCGTTCTTGGAACCGAAATTATAAACCGAGCCAAAAAAATACTTCGCGAGGCCGACGAAATTAGAGATTTTGTGGTGAATGAGAAAAACAAACTAGAAGGCGAAGTTAAAGTTGGAATCATTTCGACTTTATCCCCTTATCTGATACCACTTTTTATTCAGGCCATGAAAAAAGCCACTCCAAAAATGCAATTCATTATAAAAGAAGCCAATACCGGACAATTGATGAATGATGTTATGACAGGAGCTCTGGATGTAGCTATTATGGCAACTCCTACCGGAAATCCTCATTTAATGGAGCATCCGGTTTTTAAAGAACCTTTTGTAGCTTACCTAAATACGGTGCATCCTATGGCCACAGCATCACATTACGAATTGCAGCCCTCAGACCGGGCCGAATTGCTTTTGCTTCAAAACGAATATTGTTACAATGCGCAGCTGCTTGATATCTGTGATATCAAAAGTACAGGAAAAATTAAAGAGCAATTCAGTTACGATATTAGCTCGATTGAAACCCTTAAAAATTTGGTACGGGCCGAATTAGGATTCGCCATAATCCCTCAACTTTCGATGATTAACGAGGTAGAAACCGGGCTTTTTAAGCATTTTAAAGATCCAAAACCTGTACGTGAAATCAGTCTGGTGGTGTCTGATACTTTTTCTAAGAAATTATTGCTTGAAAAAATGAACGAAGCCATCTGGAATTGCTTACCGGAATCTTTGCAGCAAAATTTTGCTTACCGCAAAATAAAATGGAACGACTCTCCCTATTTTATTAAAGCTACCACCCGATAAATAGCTATCGGGAATCCATACAAAAAAAGCCAAAATACCTTGCAGTACTTTGGCTTTTCGTATTTAGAAAAATGCTTCAATTAGTAAGATCAATGGGAAAAAAAATACATCATCAAATTAAAATAATCTAAAGTTCTTTCACGCAGATTCTGCAGATTGTGCAGATTCTATAAGATTTTATTAATTGCTCCGCGTACATCTGCTCAAATCTCTTTTAAATCTGCGGGAAACCAAAAAAATACATCATCAAATTAAAATAATCTAAAGTTCTTTCACGCAGATTCTGCAGATTGAAACAGATTCTATAAGATTTTATTAATTGCTCCGCGTACATCTGCTCAAATCTCTTTTAAATCTGCGGGAAACCAAAAAAATGAATCATCAAATTAAAACAATCAAACCTATTTTCTCGCAGATCTCGCAGATTGTGCAGATTCTATAAGATTTTATTATTTTCCGCTTAGATCTTTAGCTGCACCAATAATTACGTTTGCCACAGCTTCCGGTTGTGAGATAAAAACACAATGGCTTCCTTTTACTTCTGTCGCTTTCGTTTTGGAACGTTTGTACATAGCATGCTGAATGGAAGGATCGATACTTTTGTCCTGTGTAGCAATTACTGCATAAGCCGGTTTATCTTTCCAGGCTGCTTTTGTAATAGGTGTGATAAACCCTTTGGCATAAAAAGCACCTTGCGAAGCGTACATAAAAGCGGCATCTTCCTTGCTAATGTCGGCACAGAAACCGGCATGAAACTTGGCCTCATCGTAATACACGATACCTTTATCATTTGGAGCCAAAACACCATTCTCGGGAGCGGGAGCGGCTGTTTGCAGCCATTGCAAAGCCGATTCTCCGTTATCCGGCTGAAAAGCGGCTACATATACCAATCCCACAACATTTGGGTGATTCCCGGCCTGCGTAATTACAGCACCTCCCCAGGAATGTCCCACTAAAATCGTTGGACCAACCTGATTGTCCAATACCATATTGGTTGCTGCTACATCGTCTTCAAGAGAGCTTAACGGATTTTGAACAATGGTAACTTTATATCCTTTTTTTGAAAGTACATCGTATAAATTTCTCCATCCGGAGCCGTCAGCAAATGCTCCGTGAACCAATACTACATTTTTAACTTTTGCCGGTGCAGTTTGTGCAATTGAAGTGGCAGATAGTAAGAAGGTCAAAATTAAAGCGGCAGACATGAATAAACCATTCAATTGTCTTTTTAAATTTATTGTTTTCATTTTTTTATTTTTTTAAGATGTTGTTTGTTAGATTCAAATAGTCTATTTAGGTGTAATTAATTCTAACACATAGTAACATAAATTTTGTATTTTCAAAAAGGACGTTTCACTTATTTTTAATACGCAGAGTAGTCTTTGTCAAAGAAATTTATTTCTTTATAACATGCTCTGCTACTCCTAAATTCTATGTCCCTATGTGTTTGATATATTGTCAGATACACTACTAAATATTTTTTTTTAAGACAGTAAAGACACGTTCAAAGCGATCTCTGTATTGAGCAGTTTTGAAATAGGACAAATCTCTTTTGCTTTTTGAGCTGTTTTCTCAAAATCTTCTGTAGTAATCCCCGGAACCGATCCCGAAAGTTCAAGTGTAATTAAAGTAATTGTTCCATCTTCAAAAGTTACTTTGGCTGTAGTATTTAAATCTTCAGGAACAAAACCGGCCTCTGATAATAAAAAGCTCAATTGCATTGTAAAACATCCCGCATGTGCAGCAGCAATCAATTCTTCAGGGTTAGTTCCTACTCCTTCCGCAAAACGGGTTTTAAAAGAGAGTTGAGCATTGTTTAAAGTAGTACTTTGAGTGCTGATGGTTCCTTTTCCTTCCATACCTGTTCCTTTCCAGTTGGCATGTGC
>NZ_CAGKLC010000144.1 GCF_903469665.1 Flavobacterium sp. UGB4466
TTAGGACTGTCATAATAAAATTTCCAAAAAATATGTTTTCCTACAACTACAGTAGCTTTGTGCAATACTCTTCCGCTATTACGACCTGTTCCTAATGATTCATAATAATCTATATCTTTCTTTTTATTAGAACTCTGCCAAATAGTATCTTCTGTTGGGTGAAAATTGAAAATGTCATAGTAATCATTTTTAGGTGTGATTTCACTTTTATTTTTTTTAAAAGGGATAGTTGCTAATACTTCCTCTTTTGTTTTGTCATGTAATCTACCTTCAGGCGTAGTATGTCTATTTAATTTTAATACGCCGTTGCTGTCAGGTTTATATTCACTATTATTTACAAATTTGACCCATAATTCTCTTGTAATGTGTATTCCTCCTTCATTACCTGTTTTAGGATGTGGTCTATCACTTATTACTCCTCGATCAGCAAAATCGATTCCGTCCCACAATACAGCTCCTTCTGAGTAATCTTTTTTTCCTTGTAAAACATGAATTAGTCCTTTACGTGCATTTTTGCAAAGATTATCATTTTCGGTATCTTTTAATGATTCTTTCGATTTTGCTGTTGAATAGCCTGTAGAAAGAAGTTTTTTTGCAAATTTGCCTTGTTCTTCAATAGTCAGTTTTTCTCCTTTTTCAAATTTAACAGCATTAAAAGTTGCTTGAGTGGTTGCGGCGGCACTTTCAAAAGTACTTGAATCCTCAGATTTTATTACTCCGGCAATATAGCAAAAAATTTCATGTGTTATGTCTAATTTACTTACATTTAAAAAAGTGTCTTTTTCATTTCTTTTTCCGTCGCAAACGTACACGTCATTGACACTTCCTTTATTCTTCGTAGTATTTATTTTTCCCTCAAAAGTTCCATCTTTATTATAAAAATGACCATTTACATTTACAATAGGATCAAAAAGTATATCCTCGACCTGATCAAGTATAAGTGAATCGCCATAAGGTTGTGTAAGGTTATTTAGTTTGATATACTGATTCATGACGATTTCATTTTTATCATCCTCAATCTGCTGGCGCCAAATACTCAGCATGATTTGCCTGAACCTTGCCATTTCTGAAGTACTGGTATCTTTAAGTTCTATAGTATGGTTTTTAATAATCATTGAGATAGTTTTTAGGAAAGGGCAAAAAGGTGTTTGTTACAAAATTTCGACTTTTACGGGTTTTGGTTGGATATGGTCTGAGAATGCAGTAGTGATATTGAGACGCAAATCGTCTTCTTGTTCGATTTTGGCATCACCACCCAGGTAACAGTTTTTGAATAATACTTCGAGGGCTTTAAATTCGTCCATTTTTGAGGCTTGTAATACAGCAGAACGAATAGCGATATCCGGTTTTTTGAAGTAGGCAAACAATGTGGTTTCGTCATCGTCAGCAATGGTGAGTTTAACTACTTTTTTATGTTTGTGTTTCCATTGGTTGAGCTGCGCTTGGGTAATATTTCCGTCAAGAATGTTGATGCTTTTTGCTTTTTCTATTTCCATTTTTGAGAACTTTTGTTTGTTTTTATGATAAGGTGGTTGATGTCAGATTTAGGGAGGCGGTTAGAGGAACCGACTGATTTGTTTTCTATGATTTATAGAAACTGAATTATTTAAGGGAGTAAAAAAAGAGGCTGCCTGAGTTATTGTTTTGGAGTTGAATAGGCTCATAGCAGCCTCCTGAAGAAGAATCCCTGTTTAAAACGGACTAATAAAGAGCTTGTAGAATAAGTTTGCTGGCAAAAATCATGTTCTTTGAACTCCTTTTTTGCATAACGCAGTTGAATATTGGGTTTCTCTTTGAAGTCGGTTTTAGAGACAGGGAAAGGGCATTATAGTTTTAGGAATTGATCAGGAGGATTAATTCCATTCAACATGAGAACAGATTAAGTCAAAAGAAACTGCGATTTTGGTATCTCCCTGGCTAATTCCTCTACTATTAGAGTTGAATTCACAGTTTCTTACTGTGTGAGTGATTACTTCGTTGCTATCGTCCAGGTAACTTACAATAATGCTGAACGGATTAATATCCTGCAATCTTTGCCCTTTTGGTAAAGCAGCCAGAATGGCTTCTACTTCGTAGTTGTATAAAGTAATGGAAGCTTTGGCCTCATATTTTCCTCTACCTCTGTGTACAGGCATATCGCCGGCTCCGTAGTGGTTTTCTTTTGATACTGAGTCGCTATAGTTGACAGCGGTAATACCGGTAACAATGTTACCTGCGATACTTACTTCGATTGATGACCAGCTGTGTTGTTGTCCGTTAATTAAGGGTAACTTATTCATATGTTTCTTGATTTTTTATTTTATAATTCTGATAACGCTCCAAGCCTATAATCGGATTCAGTCATTATTTGAGACGATTGAAAGACGACAATATCCTGATGAGATTTTATTGTTTTTGAGAGATAAGAAAAGCTTAAATTATGCTTTGTCGATTCCGAAAGGATTTTTGAAACCTAAATCAACTTTGATTTTACGGGCAGTTCCAACTGGTGTAATTTCGGCTTTTACTTTTAATTCTGAAGTTGCCAAAATGTTTTGTTTTGGATCTACATACACATCAAAAGCAGATACTTCCTGATTGGCTACCATTCCCTCTAAGGCACTTCTGCATAATCCTTCGAAACTTTTTGAAACCGATTGTGGTAATTTACCATCGATATCCACTAAAACCGGTGAAGCTAATTTTGGTAGTAAAGCGGTACGTAACAAACGGGTTGCTTTATTGATGGTACGGTTGTTTTCTACATAAGCATAATCAGAGGTGCCGGTAGTGCAAGTGTGGCTGTCGTTGAAATAAAGACCCGGTAAGCCGGTATGTGTTTTGACAAAAATGTATTTTTTTTCATTTAAGGTTCTTGAATCTGCAAGTGATTTAATTGGCTGTCCTCCAATAAAACCTACCTTTGAAAAACCTTCACCGGTAAGATTGAATTTTTCGATCCAGGCAATGTTCTCCGATACTTTTGCTCTGGAAACAGCACCTAAGGCCAATCCAACTGCTGCGGTGTTTTTGTATACATCTTTGAAAGTGAATTCCAGATTGACCCCATTTGCTTGTTTCAAGCCTTTGTCATCACTTACGTTATAAAGATTGGAAGAATTTCTTACTTCAACTAGACTTTCGTTAGCAGCCAAAGCATACAATTTGTCATCTTCTGTTGTGGCACCTTTTTGAAATAATTTTTTTTCCAGGGCTTTTTCAACATCCATAGCAACTACAACAGATACATTTTCTGCTTTTAATTCAGCCAAATTGGAAGCTGTATCAGGATCAAACCCCTTTCCTTCTAGAATAACTTCAAAGGGCATGAAATCTTTGTAAGCAAGAGCTGCTTGTGTTTGTGCTTTTTTTGCAGCAGCCTCTGTTTGTGCAAATGTGGTGGTTCCGGAAAAAATAATTGCCATTTGGCGAATATTCCCGTTTGCCTGTTCCTGCATAGCCATTGCTTTTTCAACGATATTTTGATAAGCATCTCCTCCAGTGATCATAATATACAAATCTCCCGATGGATTCATCCTGAAAAATTGTTGAATTTGATAGTAGGCCGATTGTCCGTTTACGTCATAATCAACTGTAATTCCTAAAGCCTCTGCATCTTCTAGTGAAGCCAGACGTTTTATTTTTTCAAAAGCTAATTCTGAAGTTGGAATTCCGTCAAAAAGTAATCCTGAAACCATGTCCTGTTCCGGAGTTCTTCTTCCTAATCCGCCTGATAGTTTGGTAATCACTACATCGTTTAATGTACTCATAATATAGAATGTTTAAATGTTTAAAATTTGTTTTTTGTTTAAAAAAGGGCAAAAAGAAGCCTGTGATAAGTTGTTAAACTTCTCGTTTTTAGTTAATTGTTGTTTTGAAATAGTATTCGTAATCTAAGACCCAAAAAGTAGAAAAGATGCTTTTTGGAAGTCAATACAAGTAGGATTGTTACCTTAGATTAGGAGTGAATTTGTAGTCTGCCGGCGAGTACAAATTTAAGGCTCAAAGTGTGTTTTTCCAATTTTTTGGATGGTCAAAGCCAGTAGTTTCAGTCTATTAAGCGCTGGCTTCCAAAGACAGTCCTTCATTGATAATCGTATAAATAGTACGCTCTGTTAGGAACAAAGTATCCGAAAGTTCCGAAACCACAACTTTCATTTGTTTAGCTTGATTTCTATTTAGATAATTAATAACATATTCTCTTCTTTTGTCTAATAGTGTTCTGCTTCTTTTCATTTGTGGAGTTTTAATGGTAAGGATTAGTTTTGTTTTTGGTAAGGTGCTGCTTAATGATCGGATTGGGATTGACTTTCTTAGATTGCCGACTAGATTTTAGGGAGTGGTATCTAAATCTATAGTGCCTTTAACTTGGTTTGGATTTATGGAGATGATATCAGAGGTTAAATTGTATCCTAAGTCTTCCAAAGCTTCGTTGCTCAATCCGTTATTAAAGAGGATGTATTTCTTTTTTAAGGTATTTTCGATCAATGTGGTTTTGTAAGTGATCTCCCAAATAAAATAATCATTTTTATTCCAGTAGGTATGTTCGTTTGTGCATTGTTTCTCCCTTATTTTGAATGTTGAATTGGTATCAATATGAGTATTACTGTTGTTTTTAGATAATACCGCTTTGTCTACACGCTGTGCAAGATTAAATGCATTTGCGTAACTTGTTGATGAAATAGTGTCTACCGGTAATACAATATACAGGCAAAAAGATACATCGGCCTTATAGTTTTTTTCAGAGGATGTTTCCCAGTTGATGTTGTCGTATTTAAACATTACAATCGGTGTTTCGATAGCTGTTTTAAAAATAGCATCACTATAAAGTTGTACTGTTGGCGCATCAGAAGTAAACTCTGATTGAATTGCGTTTTTTTTCTCGTTATAAAAATCTTTTAAAATCATATGATGGATTATTTTTTGACAAATATACAGCATATGTTTTAATAAATGCAACATATTACAGTTTAAAATGCAATAGTTTCAGTAATATGATTTGTGGTTTTTTACTTTATATTCGAGCAATACGATAGGAAACAACTCTCAAATGTCTTTATATTCGGTAGTTATGCGAAAAAAAAAATAAAAGATGCGATTATTTGTTTTATATTATTTAGTTTTGCAACATATAGTGGAATATGTGCAGGTGTTAAAACATATTACATATAATGAATAAAGACAAGTACAACATGGAAATACATACTAAAATAAGACGTATTATAGACGAATTGAAGTTAAACAATAACTCATTCGCAAAGTTAATAGGAGTAACCAGTACTACAATCGATAGTATCACGATTGGAAGATTGCAATCTGATGGAGAAAGAAAAAGAACAAAACCTGGTTTTGATTTACTCCAAAGTATTATTACCCATTGCAATGTAAATCCGGAGTATTTTTTTGGAGCAAGCGATGAAATTTTTGTTCAGAAAACCAATGATGCGGTTGGCTTAAATTTACCAAAAATTATAACCGTAAATGAAGAGGGAGAGGAAAATATTAATTTTGTTGGCGTTAAAGCACGTGCGGGGTACTTGGATGGTTATTCGGATCCGGAGTATATGGAAACTCTGCCTTCGTTCAGTATGCCGATGCTTAAGAACGGAACCTACAGATGTTTTGAAATTAAAGGAAATTCGATGTCGACAACGATACATGACGGGGATTATCTTTTTGGTAAGTATGTCGATAATTTTGATGATATATTAGACGGAAGAATTTATGTGATCATCAGTAAGAATGACGGGGTAGTGGTAAAAAGGGTTTTGAACCGAATTAGGGAAAGTGGAAAATTGATCCTTAAATCGGATAACAGAGACGGGAATTACCCGATGTATTCTATTTATGCCGAAGATATATTGGAGGTTTGGTACGCCAGTATGTATGCCTCTAAACAAATGCCCGATCCTATTAATATTTATGAAAAACTTCATACCCTTGAAAGTAAGTTCTTCGAATTGGAAGAGACTTTGAGAAAGAAACAGAATTAGATAAAAACAGAAAAACTGCAACATTATGTTGCAGTTTTTTATTTATCATAGTATTTTTAGTTCAATATGTTTTGATACTTCCGGTGTGATAAAAAGAAGAAAATTAGTTTTCTTTATACTCATCACGCAATATGCCTGGTTCGTCTTCTAATACTTCATCACCACTTGGTTCTTCCAGATTGACACCAAACATTTCCATAATCTTTTTTTCTTTTTCAGCACAGAGATCTAAACCTTCTAATTCCTTATTCGTAAAGCTTGTTCTTCGAAATATTTGGCTGGGAAATGCGATGTAATCTTTCTTTTTTCCGTTTTTTACAAATAATAAAATAATTTTTGGATAAGTATCTTCTATGCTGTTGCAGCCTGTGATTTTGTATGGACGAATCGTTATATTATCATATTTTATTAGAAAGTGGTTAAACAAAATATCTGAAATTTTATTTAGTTGTTCTTGGGTAACCACTGTTTTTGAATCATGAAATTTTGTTTTGATATAATTCCGAGGTTCTTTATCAACATGATATTTTGGCGTAATGACGTATACAGAATCATATTTTGAGAAGGGAAATAACATCGTTCTTTCTTTTACCGGAATTTTGAAAAAAGAAACAAGTGAGTCTTCTTTTGTTTTTGGTTCTGGAGGAGCTGGCGGTAGATTTAATAAAGCGTTACGAAAGTTTAAATTTTCATGATAGAATTCGCAATTATTATTACAATAACTGTTTCTAAGCTGTGAGAGTTTGTTTTTTTGAGCATTACTAACGGTCATAAATGAAATAGTTAGTAGAAGTGAGAGGATCGTTTTTGTTGCCATAGTTTGTATGATTCTTCAATCTGCTTTAAATCATTTAGAAGGTGAAGTAAGAATTTCATACTTTGTCCTGACGCCCATTTCATTAAAATATTTTTCTAAATCATTGTACATATAATCGCTCAGATCTAAGTTTTCTATTTTTCCGAATGTTTCTTTTGTTTTACATTCAAAGCTTAGCTCTAAATATTCAAATACTTTCCCAGTCTCATCAAAAAATAAGATAGCATTTCTGGGCAAATAACAACCTCTAATAATCTGTGAACAATTAGTATTTAATCTCGAACAACTGTTATACAATATGTCCGATAATTTTTCTACTTGCGGAAGATTTAAGGTTTTAATTTGAGTTACATTTTCCAGAGAAAGTGAATCTAAATTATTTCTTGGCAGCTCAAGGCCAATATTGTAATCCAGAGTTGTTACAGTTCTTCCAGTTTCTTTATTATAAGTTGCTTTTGAGATTCTTGTCATACCATCAGAACTTAAATTGTACGATATGATTTTTATTTGCGAAGTTTTATTAAAAGGATAAGAATTTATTCGTTTTGAAAGATTAAAGTTTGCAGAAGTTTTATTTTGGGACCTGTTCTTTTCAGTTCCGGATGTTTTTGATACCTTAGGTTGACCATTTACGATAATTGCAGTGAACAAACTCAGATACAAAATAGTTTTTAGCATTTTTATAAAATTTGTAGATTCAATCTTTAATCAGTTGTATTGTTATTTTTCGATCTTTACCAGGTTTAACACGAATGCTATCTTTATTAAAAATTAAACCTATATCGCCACTTAATGCTTTTGTAATATTATCCTTGTTCCAAATGCTTTTTTCTTTATCTAAAATATTTGGAGAAAAATAACTTGTTCTAATAAGTAAAGAAAAGGTATTCTCTTTTCTAATTGGGGTTTTCCATACTTCATAAAAAAAATAATTTCTATCTTCCTTTTTAATTGAATATATTACAAACTCTCTTAGTTCTTTATTTT
>NZ_CAGKLC010000145.1 GCF_903469665.1 Flavobacterium sp. UGB4466
CAATTAATAGTTATAACTCAATAGCAATTTTTTTTTAAATTTTGCTACTTTCGCTATATGGAAAATTTCAAGAATGTAAATCCTGTAAAGGTAGATAAAACCACAATTATTAATTTAGAAAAAGGAAAACTTCCGCCGCAAGTGCTTGAATTGGAGGAGGCTGTTCTTGGTGCGATGATGATTGATAAAAAGGGGGTTGATGATGTAATTGATATTTTACAGGCTGATGCTTTTTATAAAGAGGGACATAAATTTATTTTTGAAGCGATCGTTCAGCTTTTTACCGAAACACAGCCAATCGATTTGCTGACGGTTTCGGCACAATTAAAGAAGAATGGAAAATTAGAGTTAGCCGGAGGAGATTTTTATTTAATTCAGCTTACTCAAAAAATTGCTTCTTCTGCGCATATCGAATTCCACTCTCGTATTATCCTTCAAAAATTCATTCAAAGAAGTTTGATTCGAATTTCGTCCGAAATTATCGAAGCCTCTTATGATGAAACAGCAGACGTGTTTGATTTGCTGGATCAGGCCGAATCTAAACTTTATGAAGTAACACAAGGAAATATCAAACGTAGTTCTGAAACGGCTCAGAGTTTGGTACTTCAGGCTAAAAAGAAAATTGAAGAGATTGCGAAAAAGGAAGGATTGAGTGGTGTGGAAACCGGTTTTCATAATTTGGACAAATTGACTTCAGGATGGCAGCCTAGTGATTTAATTATTATCGCGGCGAGACCTGCGATGGGAAAAACAGCCTTTGTACTTTCAATGGCGAGAAATATAGCCATTCAGTACGGGCATGGGGTGGCTTTGTTCTCTCTGGAGATGGCATCCGTTCAGTTGATTACAAGGTTAATTTCGTCAGAAACTGGATTGTCATCAGAAAAACTTCGTACCGGTAAATTAGAACCCCACGAATGGGAAATGTTGAGTACCAAAGTAAAAGATCTGGAAAAAGCACCTTTGTTTATTGATGATACACCTTCGCTTTCTATTTTTGACTTGAGAGCAAAATGCCGTCGTTTGGCTTCACAGCACGGAATTAAAATTATTATTATTGATTATTTGCAGCTGATGACTGCCGGAGGAAATAATAAAGGAGGTGGAAATCGTGAACAGGAGATTTCGACTATTTCCCGAAACTTAAAAGCCCTGGCAAAAGAGCTAAACGTTCCGGTAATTGCACTTTCGCAGTTATCGCGTGCCGTTGAAACGCGTGGATCCAGTAAACGTCCGTTGCTTTCGGATCTTCGTGAATCTGGAGCTATCGAGCAGGATGCCGATATCGTTTCGTTTTTATACCGACCGGAATACTACAAAATTGAAGAGTGGGATGACGATGAAGCATCACCAACTGCAGGTCAGGCAGAGATTATGATCGCCAAACACCGTAACGGGGGGATCGAAAACATTCGATTGAAATTCTTAGGACATCTTGGAAAGTTTGATAATCTTGATGATTTTTCAGGTAGTTATGACGATTTGCCATCAAAAATGAATCATGACGATAATTCTTTTATAACTAAAAGCCTGCCTTCGGCCAATGAAGCTTTCGGCAGTAATTTAAATGACGACGATGACGACAACGATGTTCCGTTTTAATAAAACAATTTAGCCTCATTTTGAGGCTTTTTTTATGCTTTTATATTAATACTTTTCCTAGAAAATTCTGTAGTTTAGCTAAACAATTGCGTAAAGCGATTAATGAATTAAACTTTAACCCAAAAACAAATTTAAATTATGTCAGAAGAAAAAAAATTAGGATCAGTTGAAGTCAGTTTGGCTGTTGGTCAGGAATGGGCTCGGAAATTTCGAAAGTCCAAAGAAGGTAAAGAGAAAGTAGATGCTTATCTGATTCCGTTAGAGAGTATCAAGTTGGTATTAGACCAGGACATTGACGCCGTGCGTGCTTATGTAGGGATTAATAATGCCGGAGAGCAAAACTTAATGCTTGTGGGTACAAAACTAGATCCAAAAACAGGTGTTTATGTAGATGTTTTCAAAAAACAGCTAGCCGCAGCGGGAGCAAGAACTGCCGGAGATGGTGAAGATGTACTTTACGATGCTTCTCGTCCTTGTCCTCCGTACACCGACCCGAATAGTCCAATGAATCAATAGTTGATGGATAATTTTCTAATATATTCAGGTTATTTGGTACTCTTACTTAACCTGATTTTATATACATATAGCTTTTTCCTACGGGAAAAAGCTAATGTTTTTTTTACAGTTTATGTCGTGTTTTTATGTGTTATTCAATTCACGATGGAGCTGTTATACCGTTTTCAGATTGAAAATTTATTTTTTGTAAACATCTATTTTATTGGTCAAATGGTTTTATTGGGACTGTTTTACAAATCAATTTTAGGACAAAAAAGACAAAAAGCATTTGTAGACTGGAGTCTGACTTTAATGTTGTTCGTTTTGGCCGTCCAGTGTTTGATTAATACAGAACAATTTTTTAAATTTAATTTGTTTGCCATTACGGCGACTTCCTTGCTAAGTGTTGTATATGCTTTATTGCATTTTTATAATATGCTGACCGATGACAGGAAGTATTATTATTTTACAGTGGGATTGTCTTCTTATTTACTGGTAAGTACGGTCCTTTTTTTAGTGGGTAATCTTACCCTCGGATTAAGCGATGATTTAAAATATTTTACATGGAGACTAAATGCTTTTTTCGTACTGTTGTATTATCTATTTATCTTATACGAATGGAAAGTAAGTTTTAATCCAAAAAATAAAATTAATAATCAGATATGATATGAGTGGAAGCCCGGTTTACGAAAAAGAGATAGTTGCCATCATCTTGTACACATCATGTTTTTTTATGGTTGTGGCATTTTTCTTAGTGGCCTTCTTTTATTTTTCGAGAAAGAAAATTATTCAGAAGGAAGTAGAGAAAAGAGATTTGGAAATTCAGTATCGAAAGGAACAATTGCATGCAGTTATTGTTACTCAGGAAGAAGAGCGAAAAAGAATCGCTCAGGATTTGCATGATGACATCAGTTCTAAGCTCAATATAGTTTCATTAAATTCACATTTACTATCCTCCCCAAATTTAACGGAAGCCGAGACAAATGAAATTACGGATACAATTATTAGTCTAACGGCTAAAGCATTAGAGAATTCCAGAAAAATTGCCCATAATTTATTACCCCCGGTTTTTGAAAAGTTTGGTCTGAATGCCGGAGTCCGGGAACTTTGTGACGAATTTGAAAGTTCTAAGGCGGTAAAAGTGCATTATCATAATGGAATTGATTTTGATTCGAATCATAATGACCGACATTTGCATATTTTTCGAATTCTGCAGGAATTAATGAACAATTCTTTACGCCATGGTAAAGCTACCGAAATTTGGATTGATTTTAAAGTAGAAAATGAGATTCAGACTTGTTATTATAAAGATAATGGAATTGGTTTTGACAGCGAAAATACCGAAAATCAGAAGGGATTGGGTATGAAAAATATAGATAGCCGTATTTCGTTTTTGAAAGGAATAATCGAAATTCATTCGGAAATTAGTAAAGGTATTAGCGTAGTTTTTACTTTTTAGGTTAAAAAAGGGCAATAAAATAGGTTTTTACCTAATATATTGTGGTTGTAGTACTTTTTTCTGCTTCATATTTTGTAATTTCGGTGTACCAAAAGACCAAAAACAAAAAATCAAATGAGTGCCGCTATTAAAATTGCTTTAGTAGATGACGAAGTTTTGTTCCGTAAAGGGATTTCTTTTTTATTGCAAAGAGAAGATAATATCGATATTATTTTTGAAGCATCAAACGGAGAAGAACTTCTGTTAAATTTAGACAACAGCGTGATCAAGCCTGATATTATTATCATGGATTTGAAAATGCCCATTTTAAATGGTGTCGAGGCTACAAAAATTATTCGGAAATCATTTCCCGAAATTAAAATTATTGCGTTAACCAGCTATGATACAAAATCATTTATTGCCAATATGATTCAGGTGGGAGCTGTAGCTTATCTGATAAAAAATACGACTCCAAAAGATTTAATTCATACCATCAATCAAGTAGCAAAAAAAGGTTTTTATTACAATGAGAGTGTACTGCAAACCATTCAGGAAACTATTATCTCCAGTAAAACTTCAAAAGGAAATCTGGAAACCGGTTTTCTTTCACAACGGGAAATAGAAATACTTCAGCTTATTTGCCAGCAAAAAACAACTTCAGAAATTGCAGATCATCTTTACTTAAGTCCCAGAACTGTAGAAGGGCACCGTAACAACTTATTGCTTAAAACAGAATCCAAAAATATAGCTGGTTTAGTAGTATATGCGATTCAGAATGAAATTGCTGTTTTAACGCTGTAAATCTAAGCTTGCTAAATATTGAATGGAGAGTACGTAGTATAAAATTATAATTAGCACGAGTATAACTATTCCTATTTTTTGTATCATACTTAATCCCTTAGGTTCTTGGTTGCTATCATTAAGCTTCATGCCTTTGTCTTTTTCATTGATTAAATTTACGCCCGGGGGAGAGCAAATGTAAGAATAATGTGCTTTTACAAAATAGGTGTTTCTACGTGATTTTAGCCGTGTATTTAATTATTTTCAGGTGTTTTTTTAACATTTGTCTACTTATAAAAGCGAAACAACTGTTGTGTTTTTTGAAGGTTCCTTTATATCTTTACTAAAATAATTTTCTAATGAAGAAGTGCTTAGTTTATATTTTCATATTGCTACTTTCATTCACGGCAAAAGCCTCGTTTATCCTACTTCCGATGGACGAAACCACACAGCAGAATCATCTTAAAGCCTACGGAATTACCTATTGGTGTTTAAGTAGAGACTATAAAGCAAGTTGGTTGTTAAATTATCGCGGAGGTTCATTTTTACTCCCGGATGCCGATGAAATCCGTAAAGAATGTAAAATTAGAGGAGTAAGTTTTGAAATTCTTTCAGATGCTGAGGAGGCTTCGATATTAAATGATATTTCAAGTCCATCCCAAAATATGGAATCTGTTATTTTAGAAAAAGCACCTAAAATTGCGGTTTATACACCAAAAGGGAAACAACCCTGGGACGACGCCGTAACTTTAGTTTTAACTTATGCCGAAATTCCTTTTACACCAATTTATGATGAAGAGGTTTTAAGTGATCAGCTGCTTCTTTACGATTGGCTGCATTTGCACCATGAAGACTTTACCGGACAATACGGTAAATTTTACTCTGCGTATAAAAATACACCCTGGTACATTGAACAAAAAAAAGACGCTGAGGCTCTGGCTGCAAAATTAGGGTATCCTAAAGTATCTCAGGAAAAAGGAGCAGTTGCAAAAAAGATCAGAGATTTTGTAATCGGTGGTGGATTTATGTTTGCCATGTGTTCTGCAACGGATAGTTTTGATATTGCACTTTCGGCAGATGGAGTTGATATCTGCGAAGCCATGTTTGACGGAGATGCCAGTGAGTCCAATTATCAGTCAAAATTGAATTATGGAAATTCGTTTGCCTTTAAAAATTTTACTTTGGAACGAAAACCGGAAGTTTATGAATTCTCAGATATTGACATGACCTCAAAACGCAGAATTCCTATGGAGAAAGATTATTTTTCTTTAATGGAGTTTTCCGCAAAATGGGATCCAATTCCTAGTATGTTGTGCCAGAATCATACACAATTAGTAAAAGGATTTATGGGCCAGACGACCTCATTTGATACCGATTTGATAAAATCAAATGTCCTGATAATGGGGACTTGCGAATTGAATGGAGAATCAAGATACATTCATGGCGAGAAAGGAAAAGGGATGTTTACTTTTTTTGGAGGACATGATCCTGAAGATTTTCAGCATCAGGTTGGAGATCCGCCTACCGTTTTAGATTTACACCCAAACTCTCCGGGGTACCGTCTCATTTTAAATAATGTTTTGTTTCCTGCAGCAAGAAAGAAAAAGCTGAAAACATAATCTAGTTCAGTGAAAATTCAATCCAGATTGGAATATGATCGGATATTTTTCGGGCTTCCTGAAGTGAATTAAAGTTTTTATAGAACGAAACAATACCGGAATTTATATAGTTTACTGACTTTTTGTGATAAAAAATATTATCAAATTCTGATGCCAGGCAAACAGTCTCTTTGCATTGTTGCTTTAAAGTAGTCTTTTGATTCTGTAAAGTAGAATGGTATCCCATTTTTTTTAATGGAGTAAATACAGAGTGAGATTGCGGGCAGTTAAAATCACCAACAAAGACCAAATTTAAGTTGGAATATTGTTCAGGCAGAAATTTAAAATATTTGATCTCCGTCTCAGGTTGCTTCTTTTTAGTGATAGCATGAAAATTGACTAATGTAATGCTCTTTTTATTGATTTCAAAAGTGCCCAGATAAGGCTCACGATCAATTTCTGAATGGTATTTTTTTTCCAGCCAGGCGTTACCTTTCAGCTTTACCTTGCTTGTTTTCCAGAGATAAGCGTATCGTTCTGTTTTATAGCTGTTTCCGCTTGTTGGGTTGCTTATGGTATAGTCCCATTTTGAGCCCTTATTGTTTAAAATTGCAGCAAGTTTTGCAACAGCCTGTGAACCGCCATATCCGGCAACAACTTCCTGAATTGCGATAATATCATAAGCAAGAACAGTATTTGCAATGAAATTCAGTTCTGATTCGGATTTTGATTTTCCTAAGTTCTCAATATTCCAGGATAGAATTTTAGTTTGTGAGTACGTGAGAACAGAAAAAAGGAAGAAAGTAAGACTTAATAAGTATTTCATGCTGTATTTAAAAATTCAAATATAGGCATTTCAAAATTCGATTATCGTTTAGTCGAATTCTGTTTCTAGTTTCAATGAGAATCTGTCTTAAAAAAGATTCTCATTGAAATTTAAGCATCAATAAATTTAAGATTAATGCTTTTTATACCTGTTTTTTAGAGCAGTACCAATTATAATGATTTGCAAAACAAGCAGAGCCGGAATAAAAATAATTTTCCAATCTACTTCCAGCCATCCTGTTTTTTCAGAAACGAAAGCAAAACTTAAGGATAGAAAAAGACAAAGTAACATTGTTTTCATTATGATCTTGTTTTTAGTTGTATTAATCTTCGAAACAAAAACCTGTAGAAAATTTCTTTTAGAGCTATTTTTGTATTTGATTTTCATTAGTTGACTAATAGATTACAGACAAAAGTAGATTTATTTAAAAACATTTCCTTACGGGAAACCGTAAAACCAATTAAAAATTAAATCAGACCAAAATCTTTGGCAATAGCAATTAGATGTACATTGTTATTTGCCTTAAAGTAAATCTTTAGTTTATTAATGCGTTTTTCGATACTGCTGGTCCCGTTTGGAGTGATCGAAGTTGCTTTAAATTCATTTGATATGTTATCTAAAATATAGCCTTGCGACAGAAGTTTTAAGATTGAAATGTCGTACGATTCAATTTCAAACAATGATTTTTCGTTGAAATTAAAAGACAAATCAGAAGAAAGTATTTTTTCTTCATTTCTAAAAGTTCCTTCAATCGCTTTTTTTAATTCGACGATACTATTACGCCCTTTAGAAACATAGGCACTAATGCCTAAATCATAAAAAAGAGATTTTATACGATAAGATTTGTCTTCTATAGAAAATACTATCTTTTTTATTTTAGGCTGAACTTCATTAACCGCTTCGATTAACTCTTCGCCACCATTTAGAATAGTTTTACGATGATCCTTTTTAAAAGATAAATCAGTGATTAATAAATCGTATGGTTCATTATCCATAATAGCTTTTTTTACTTTATTTAATCC
>NZ_CAGKLC010000146.1 GCF_903469665.1 Flavobacterium sp. UGB4466
CATCTAAATTCGGTACCAATCATTTTGTATACCGATTTCCATTGTGCTGAATTTTTATTTAAAAGATTAGCTTTGTTTCTAGATAAATATCTAGCAATTTCATAAACATTATGAAAACCATTATATGAATTTTCAGATTCTGTAAATGACTCTATTGCAGCGTTAACATCTTTGTTGATTAAAAATTTAAAACCCGCTAATTCATATTTCTCAGCATTTATAAAATCTTTATTTGAACTCATTCGGGCTTCAATCTTAATTCGTTCATTATTTAAAGAATCTATTTTTTTTTCATTATTTACAGAGTCTCTTCTAAATTCTTTTACCAACTTATCAATAACAATCGCTTTGCTGTAATCTTTATTTATAGTATCTAGATAATTCCTCCATGACTTTTTGAGTCTATCATTTGGTGCCACTGTTGCAAAATATCGAACTAATTGCCGTCTCTCCTCCAGTTTATCTAAATCTCTGACATCTACTGAATATTTTTCAAAATATTTCATTTCTTCAATAGCTTCTCTCCTTTCCTGATAAAAATTTGCTACTATAATAGCTACTGTTGGCAGAGAAAGGGTCACTAATGCCCATTTGAGATACTCGATAAACTTATCAATTTTATCATTTTCTAAAGTTGATTTGTTAATCAATTTATATACTATAAAAACAAATGAAATACCCACTAGTACAACAAATAGATATAGTAAAAGCGAAACCAGACCAATGTTTGACATATTTTAAATAAATTAAATGTTAATTCATACACTTCGTATAAACATTTTGCTATCGTTAGTAAACCTTTATTTTTTTGGTTCTAGAAGACTTGAATGTATCCATCCCTCTATTTTTATGCTATGTTTCCAATCCTTGATATCTTTAATATCATTCACTAAGTAAACTTTAGACCATTGTCCAAAAGTTTCAATTAATCCAACTTCATAGCCGTTTTTTAACGTTCGGATTGAGCTTGACGTTTTGTCGGGTTTTGTTCTAAATTCGGCAACTCCATCAGAGACTGAGTTCACCAGAAAGATCTTTCCGATATTGTCTGTTTTTCCAAAAACATTTGTTTTAAACTCATCCCAAGGGAAAGCAGGTCCCGGATCCGGTTTTCTTGCCGGTGAGATATCGTCGTGTCCAACTACAAAGGATAATTGGTAGGTATCAATCAGGAGTTTGCTTAATTTTGAAACTGCTGCTATCTGAGCATCTGTATATTTAAACCAATACTGATTTTCTTTACTGTCCCAAAATTTATGTTTGTGTTTCAATTTTACAATTCTGTCTTTTTCTGACGCAGGATATGTTTTATAACTTGGCGTTCCGTCTTTTTTCACCCCTTCTCTTCTCCTAAAACTCCCATCTGTTAACTTCTCACAGAATCCGACATTTACGATTTCAATACCAATAGCATACTCATTCATTCCCGTTCTACCGTCCCAACTACTGTAGCCGGCATGGTTGCATCTGGTGTTAAATGGAGCAAGCTGCGTAATCGTTCCATCAAGATCAATTACAATATGAGCGCAAATCCGGTCAGTATTTCCTTGTGCTGCGGTTTGTTTAAAATAGGTTATTGCCCCCGATGCTTTATCGCCTGCCGTGTAATGTATGATTAAATATTTTGGCGAAATTTGATATTGAAAATTTGGGGTGGGATCTTTTACTATTTTTTCTGCTTGGCTTTCCTGAACAAGCCAGTTTTTGTCAATTTTCATAAGGATTTGTTTTTTAGAGTTTGAAATAGGATAGTTTCTAAACAATACCTTCAATTTGCATTTATGGATGATGAAGCCCTAAATACTTACCTCTTTACGCATAAAATCAATAGGATTAAGTCATTGTTTAGGATTAAAAATGAGTAGTAGCGTCCGTTACTTATCATTTTATAAGCAACATAATTTAAAACATTAAAACTTATCAAATATACTGACAATCAGTATTTTACAAGCGAGTATTTATACGTGATTTAAGGAACGGATTTGCCATTGAATTAATTCGTGTTCTGATTTTTGTTTTCCGGTAATTCATTCGTAATTCAGTTCTTTGCGGTTGGGCTTTTGCCCTTTCAGGGCGTAAACAATACGAATAACTATTGATAGTGCGTTCCACTATGCTATTGCTTTTAGGCTTTCAGCCTGCCTGGTCTTAGAGTTTTAGTTGTAATTCGTATTACTTCGAAGTAAGTACGCATTAGTATTAAATTGCGATTTACTCGGCTAATTGCTCTGAAAGAGCTTTAGCATTAACATAGTGTAACGCACTATAATCTAAATTCATGACCAATATCGCCCTGAAAGGGCAAAAGCCAATGCAAACCCTATAAATTCTAGTATAAAAATACTCCCTCTTCTCTAAAAATAACATGCAAAAAAGGGTTGTCTTTATCAGACAACGCGTATATATACTGGTTTTCATATTATATCTTTTGTTTAGTTTTACCGCTCAACTTTAAAAAAAACATCAATAAAAAACATCAATAAAAATATTACCTATGAAAATAATTGCGCTTGAAGGACTCCCAAATACTAGAAAAACGACAACGATTGGACTATTCTATCAACTGTTATTAAATGTTGGCACATCTACAAATAAAAAGCGTTTAGGAGGTGATCCAAAAGATTTTTCGGATATTGTGATAAATTACAAGAATTTAAAAATTGCACTATTTTCTATGGGAGATAACTCCACAGCAATTTCGCAGGCTATTGTACATTACAACAATCAAAAGTGTGATCTTTTTATCTGCTCTTTAAGTGCCGGGACTCCTAAAATAAGGGCAAATAACCGAATCAATCGATTTAACAATACGAGAATTCCAAAATCAATCACTTCTCAAATCCTAACAGAAAGTCAGACCAATAACAATGATGCCAATAGAATCTTTGCTCTAATTTAATAGTAGTTCCACTCCATTTCTACAAAGTATGAAGACTTTGTAAATATTAAAGTATAATTTTGTCTAATAACGGGACGCTCTCGGCAGCAAGAGATAATCAATTTTCTACGATTTTCATTTCGTTAAAAATTATTTGTTTCAGAAAAGCCTATAACAGCCAAACGGATAAAGACATTGCCTACAACAAAACCAAACTATGAACTATTACGCGCCATTTATAACTTTACTAATTGCACTATTAGCTTTCCATTTTTTATTCATCAAATGTTTTCCTCAAGGAAAGCGATTTTGGAAAAAAGTTGATTACGCCTGGGTTTCTTTAGGAGTAATTGGAATATTTGGTGCCACTTTTTCATTAAATAAGGAATACTTTACTGCACTTACTCCCTGGCATAAAAAATCACTAGAATTGGTATATGCTGAATATATGGAAAGGCTTGAAAATGAACGAAATTATTTTTTAGACAAAAATGGTTTTGACTATGCGAGATTTACTGATAAGGAACAAGCAAAAAGATATATTCAGGTGGGAGGAATTTATGACAGTCTTTTAAAAATGTCTCAGAATTATCGAGATAAAATACTTGTTGAAGAAGAGTTTGCTTATGTTGATTCTCTTTCCAGAAAGCACAATAATGCTTTTGCAAATATCAATGATGATGAGCATTTAAAAAGAAATCATGAGTTATCGACTATGATGGTAGATCGAATAGTGGAAGAATCTAATGAAATATCGGTGGCTAAAGAGCAATCTAGAAGAGGAACCTTTAGTTGGATGTTATTGTTTATCTCTCCGTATCTTTTTGCATTGGCAATAGCGATCAGAATTACAAAAGTTACTGCTGAGTTAAAAGAAATTAAATAATAATTACTATTACCCTACTATACGAAGTCGAGAGGCTTCTAAAAAGATGATTTTAGATTGAAGATTAACGATTGCAGATTTCTGACCTGGTATTGGTAAATACCGGGATTGCCTATTCTATACATCTGAAATCGAAAATCGTTAATCAAAAATCAGCAATCCTTTTTAATTACTTTCCTTAACTTACTGCTATAATTATTCCGTAGTTCCAAATAGAAAAAACGGTTTAATCCACCACAATTTCATCTACAAACAACCACGAACTTGAACCAGTTGGGCTCTTTTTTAAATTCGTAGCGAATACTTTTACAAACCTGGCCTCTTGTTTTTTAAAATTGATTTTGAAATCTTTCAGCTCTGAATTCACATTTACAGCAAACGGGCGTAGTATCTTTCCAGCTTCTTTGTAATTACTGCCGTCCTTAGAGACTAAAACGGTTAGTTGTATTGGAAAATAAATTCCGGCACCCTGGCTCTCTAAAGTTCCAACAGTTACTTTTTCGATGTTTTGTTCTTTTTCAAGATCGATTACAATTTCCATGTCCTTAACCAACCATGCCTGCCATTGACCGTCATGAAAGTTTTTAGACCCTCTGATGGTATTGACCATTCCGAGAGGTCCATCTCCTTTGTAACTTTCATTATATGGTATCGCATAATTGACCTTATGCCCTACCGCTTTATGAAATACAATCGTATCGGAAAATATTCTTCCAACCGGTTTACTATTTTGAAACAAAGACGCTTTTAGAATTGTAGTTTGGTTAACGGGGATAGGCTTTTCATATTTTATAGCCTTATCGTTAATATTTTTATTTCCTAAAACATAACGAATATCGGAATTTGGAAATTCATTTTTAAGCGTAACATTAATCACCTTTTTGTCTAAATCAGCCATAGCAGAAGCTGTAACCAGATAAGCGCTTTTGGCATAATTAATCCCTAAATAATCGTAGCGTTGCAACAAAGAAGGCAATCTGTAGGTAAAATTACTCCAATTTCGGTTTTCCTTTGCACTCCACAACGCTTCAGACAAAGCGGCCAATCTCGGAAAGATCATATACTCGGAAGCTTTTGGATTGGTGATGTATTCTGCCCATAAATTAGCTTGACCGCCTAAAACATGACGGGCTTCTTGTGGAGTCATGGTATCGACAATGGGGTCAAACTCATAAACTTTGCTTAACGGATTAAAAGCATCAAAAGCCAGAGGCTCTTCGTTTTGAGGTCCCTGATAAAAATTAAAATAACAAGGTGATTCGGGCGACATGATGACGTCATGGCCTTGTTTTGCGGCTTCAGTCCCTCCTACCGTTCCTCTCCAGCTCATTACAGTAGCCTCGGGAGCTAAACCGCCTTCGAGTATCTCGTCCCAGCCAATTATCTTTTTGCCTTTAGAATTGATGTATCGCTCCATTCTTTTTACAAAATAGCTTTGCAGTTCGTGAGCGTCTTTCAAGCCATTGTCCTTCATTCTCTTTTGGCAATTCGGACATTTGTCCCAATTGGTTTTAGTGGCTTCATCACCGCCAATGTGGATGTATTTTGATGGAAAAATGGCAATAACCTCCTGTATGACGTTTTGCAAAAATTCAAAAGTAGTTTCTTTCCCGGCACAATAAATATCCGTAATAGGCCATAATCCACCTGATGGAACTCCGATTCTCTGGTTGAAACAAGCCAGTTCAGGATAAGCTGCAATGGCAGAACTCACGTGTGCCGGCATTTCGATCTCGGGAATGATTTCTATATTTTTTGCAGCGGCATATTTTACAATTTCCTTTAGCTCTTCCTGGGTCAGAAAGCCGCCATACGTTCCTTTTTCCTCCGGATTGGTTAGCTGTCTTGCATTCCAGGGCGCATTTTCCTGATCGACTCTCCAGGCACCCATTTCGGTCAGTTTTGGGTATTTTTTAATCTCAATTCTCCACCCCTGATCGTCAACCAAATGCAAATGCAAAACGTTCATTTTAAGCATTGCCAATCGGTCGATAGTCTCAAATATATAGTTTTTATCAAAAAAATGACGCGATAAGTCCAGCATCAATCCTCGCCATTGAAAACGGGGTTCATCGGTAATCGTAAGATTTGGAATTTCCCATTTCACCCCTTTAATGCTGCTTTTACTTTCAATCTCTTCGGGAAGTAATTGTCGGATGCTTTCTAAACCGTAAATAAAACCCGCATTTCCTTTTGCCTTAATGCTAACGTTTTCTTTATTTACCTCCAACAAATAAGCTTCATTCTTTAAAGTTGCATCCTCTATAAACTGAACGTAATTACTTTTGGGAGTCTTATTTGAAATTTCAGGGCGAAATCCTGCTGCACTTCCGAATTTGTTTATTAAAACCGTAGCGATTTCTTTTTGAGCGTCATCCTTTACCACAAATTTAGTCGTTGCAGAAAACTGAAAATTACCTTGTTTAAGAACCAATTGTTTTGGTTTCGGAATGATTTGAATCCCTTTTTCTCTATTTACTTTTTGACTGTAAGCATTGCTTAAAAGGGTCAAAAAAAACGCAATAACAACTGGTTTTAGTACTCTCATTTTTTATTTATTTTAAAGAGGATAACGTTTTAAATTGATAAAGATAACCTTTGTCTCTTAGTAAATCAAACTGAAAAATCACGTTGTAAAACAAGCTATCTGCGATTTAAGAGCGTGGTTTGGGTAAATTTCTGTCGTACATAATGATCGTTCCTGCAACAGCCACATTTAAACTCTTTACGGATTTAAATTTTACTAAATGATGGCATTTCTCCATTACTTTTTTGGATAAGCCATGATCTTCGGCTCCCAATAAATAAACACAGCGTCTTGGATGTTCGTAGGTCTCTAAGTCGGAGGCATTTTCGTTTAGTTCGACCCCCACTAATCGTGCTCCTTTAGGTAAGTTGTCAAGAAAAGCTTCAAAGGTATCGTAATGGAAATACGGAATTGCTTTTACCGCATCGTGGGTATCACAGGCTTGTTTGGCATATCGATTACCGATAGTAAATATAAATGTAGCTCCCAGATTTTGAGCCGATCGCCACAGTACACCCAAATTCTCAGGCGTTTTACCATTTTGTATCCCTATGCCAAAATATTCGTTTGTAAAATTATCATTCATAAGGGCAAAAATACAAACTATGTGAAATAAAAAAAAAGTTCTTTTTTATACCTATAATCTATGTTTCTATGCGTTAATTGCTTTTTTTTGTTAATTGTACCCAACGACTTAATTTTAAAGAACAAATATTTATGAATACCCTGAGACTTTTATTTCTTTTTTGCTTCCTGACGATATCAAAGAAATGTTATGCCCAAGATTTATTGTTAAAAGATCTGGACAATGATACTATAAAAGATGAGATACTCTTTGATAGAAAAAATACTCAAATAATCTGTAAACTATCCTCACAGAATTCATTACCTATTAAAAGCAAAAAATTAGATGATTTAAATGATACATCAGGAATTGAATTGACAAAAAATGGTTTTCAATTTTATAATCATTCAATGCGATCCGGATACTATTGTCAATTCAGATATAACACCGCACAAAATAAAATTGAGCTAATTGGAATGAGTAGATATAGTGATGGTAATGCAGCGCAAGATGGCAGTGGGGAATCCAGTGTAAATTTATTGACACATCAATATATTGGCGAATGGATTCGCGTTGACCTTAAATTAAAAAAACGTATAAAAATTCCAACAATTAAGAAATCCTATACAACAAATAAAGTTTATCTGCAGCAGTTCAGTGTTAAGCAGCCTGATGATTTTGTCGAATTTTGCGATAATATAAGAAATAACATGGTGTATTGAATATAAATTAGTTTTTCAGTCTCAGTCTCAGTCTCAGTTTTCAGTCTCAGTT
>NZ_CAGKLC010000147.1 GCF_903469665.1 Flavobacterium sp. UGB4466
AATAATAATCGATAGATTATCAATAAGATTTCCACCTCCTCTGCTAGTTATAATTTGCATTTTATAATTTTATTTACACTTAATTTCAATACCTTGTTTTTTAGCCCACGCCTTTGTTAGTTCCCACGCTTCTTTAGGTGTTACATCAGCTTTTATCAATGCTCCTTTAGTCCCATCAGCATCAATCAAATGTAAATCTCCTTTGTAAGCCTGAATATCTGGATTATTATAATGTTTTTCTAAAGTTCCTAACCATTGATCATTTGATAAACCTGCATTCTTTATTTGATCTGATTTAACTAATGGCTTTGTATCTCCCCCAATGCCATTATATCCATGCATTGCACTGTGATTGTCTCCTGTAAATTGAGTATCATCCCAATATAGACTTGGCACGCCTGTTTGACTATTAAATGGTTTTATTCCTAAATCAGTTGCTGCTTTATGAGGTACAACGTGATGTCCCTGATTAACAGGGTTACCTAAAGGCATCAATCCAAAAATATCTACCCAACTATTACAATCATGAATATACTTGTAAAGCTCTCTACCCCCCATTAGCCCAATTGGATCCTGACTAATATACATTCCCGTATCAAAAGAATAATAACGATATCTGTTATAGTAAAGCCCTATTTCTAAATCCTCATACTGTCCTAACTGTCTAAACGGAATAAAGCTTCGATCACCTTTCAGATTACGCAAATCTCCATAAATATCATAATCAGTTTCCCAAACTACATTTCCTTTTTCATCATAAGCTTGTACGGGTCTGCCAATATAATCATTGATTATTGAGAACTTTTCTTCTCCAATTATTTTTGCGCTAGGTACAAAAGAACCACCCTGATACACCCAGGTAATTAAATTCTCAATCGGTTCCTGTTTATCATATACTAAATCATCGTCTTCAACAATGAGCTTAGGTCTTTCACTTAAATCGTACTTCCATTCGTGAATAAGAACGTTTCCATCCCAAACATAACGATTTATTTTTTGGTTTGCAATTTTTGCGGTACGTCTGCCTAGCGCATCGTACTCAAAATGTACTTTCTTACCATCGGGGTTGGTGATGCTCTCGAGCATTCCGTTGGCCAGCCAGTTATAGGTGGTATCTCCGTCCTGCCATTGCTCGTGCTCTTGCTGTAGTCTGGCTTCTTCGGTTTTGTTGCCCCCCAGTTTGTCGATCCAGTTGGTGGGTTCTTCGAATTTTAGTTTCTCATTAATGTTTCTGGAACTTTTGTGTATCAGGTTACCCAGTTCATCGTATTTGTAATGGTACTTTTCATCCTGTAACAGTTTACCACCTTTACCATACTTACGATCGCTGCGATCGGGAGTTTTGTAAAGATTCCCTACCGCATCCGGGGTTTTGTACAGCTGTCCTTTTCCATTGTAATCAGCCTTGGCAAGATTACCAAAATCATCGTAATCAAAATAGGTGATGCTTGAGGTCATTTGGTTCACCGCACTGCGCAATTGCTGGTTGGTATCCCAGTTGTAAAAGCGTGATCCCGTGCGTTTGCCATTGGCAAATACTTCCTGTTCCTTTTGTTTTCCGTTGTTGTTGTAACTGGTTTTAATATGGAGTCCTCCAGTAGTGAAGCGTTCTATTTCTCTTCCCAATTCGTCGCGTTTCAGGGTGGTTTCCCACTTCTGGTGCTGTTCTTTGAGTTCGTTGCTTTGTGCCTCTATACGCTCTAGCTGTCCTTTCGAATTGTAATGAGTACTGATCTCTGTTCCCAATGAACTATTTATACCAATACGCTGTCCCAGTTTGTTGTAAGTGGAGGTAAGGGTAATGGCATTATCATTTTTGTCGAGCTGTTGTTGTTGAGTTTCTTTTACGACACGCCCCATTTCATCACGCTCTATAAATATACTTACATTCTGATTTACGGCTTCTGTTAAAAGTCCGTTTTTGTTGTAACTATACGTTTCCCAGGTGCCGTCGTGATAATCGGCTCTGGTGATGCGTCCTAGTGTATCTTGTTCGTATTCGGTAAATTTTCCGTTGCCATGATCGATTCGGGTGACTTCACCTGCAAGATTCCGCTGGTACTTTTTCACCATACCATCAAAAGCGGTTTCTTTTACAATTTGTCCGGCTTTATTTCGGGCGAAATAATATACTTCGTTGTCTTCGTTTTTGATGGCTTGCAACTGTTCCATCTTGTCGTAATCAAAACGCACTTTCACGCCATTTTGTTCACGCGTAGCGAGACTTCCCATTGGGGTATAACTAAACTTAATGCTATTTTTATTATCTTTTAGCGCTATGACTTCATCATAATTGTTGTAGGTAAACTGTATGACATTACTGTCTTTTTCTACAATTTGTCTTACCCTGTCCAATGCGTCATAACTAAAATAATCGGCCATCTGCATCGGGGTGTAGATCGCTTGTACGCGTCCGCGATGATCGTACTCCCATGATTTTAACTTTTCGCTATTCTCACGCCACTCTACAAGATTGAATTGATCATCATAAATCAGTTCGAGTTTATTGTTGTTTTTGGCAACGCTGGCCAGTAGTCCGTTATCGTTATAAGTGAAATGACTAGTACTTTTATCGGGAGCAATAATTGTTTTGAGCTGATCCTCTCTGTCTTCTTTGTACAGATAAACCGTTTTGTTCCCTTCGGGATCTATAGCAATAGACGGGCGATTTTCCTCATCGTAAATCATGATTTCTTCGGTGCCATCCGGGTAAACGGTACCGGTTTTGTTTCCTCTGTCATCGTAGTTAAAGCCTAGTATACGTCCTTCGGGATCAATCTCACGATAGAGTTCCATAAACTCGGTATAATCGTAAAAGGTACTGTTGCCCATTGGATCTTTTACCTGTGTGACCAATTGACTAGGCTCGTAATAATAAGTAGTTACGGCCCTATTGGCGTCTGTTACTAAATTGTATCCTTCTTCCGTATGATATTCCATCCAGCCTTCCTGCCAGCCTCCGTCACCCCAGGTGTGTGTACAACGGTTTTCATTATCGTATTCCCAATAAAATGTTTGTCCGTTACGATCTGTTTTCTCTACCATCAAATGGTTATCGTAAGAGATCACAGTAGCTTTTTGAAGCGCGTCGATAATCGCACTTATGTTACCTTCGGGATCGTACTCATACGCTACTAAAAGTTCGTCCTGTTCCGCTCCGATAAGTTCCATTTTTTGAATAAAACCGTCTTTCGTACTTACTTTGATGGCTCTGCCGGCAGCATCGATAATTTTATTTAAATTGTTAGCTGTAAATTCAAAAACAATACAAAGTCCGTCGGGGTTGCTAATTTTGGTAAGTTGGTATTTTTTTCCATTAAAAAGAGTAAACTCATATAAAAGTTTACTACTATGTTCGTAGGCGCTATACCCTTCCTGCGTTCTTTTAATAGTAGTTTTTTCTTCACGTAAATAAAATTCTTCTTCGGGCAGCAGTGTTGGAAAAGCTACAAGTCGCCCGTCATCCATACGAAGTCCAAGAGCATCGTCTTCAGGATACAATTCTACCGCCCGATCGTAGACACTATGCACACCATGACCCAGCCATCCCACATATGGGGAGTCTGAATACCAACTGCGCTCCCAGTTTAAAGGAATCGGACTGGTAATACTGAAATCACTGCCTTCATAAATTACGGCACCATTTATAAGGTTAATAGGCTCAAAACCAAATCTACACAAGATTCTTTTAAGCCCTTTTGGACTTTTTCCACTCGTATTAAATTTTTTAATAAGTCCTCTGGCTTTTTTCATCAAGGTACTAAAACCAATACTAGCTAATAATCCTGTAAGGACTCCTCCCCAATCGGGAGGATAGGGTCCACCAACCATTACGGGTTTCCCCGTTGGGATAGGCAATGAAAATGAGGTTGGGGCAAAAAGGGTTGGGGCAAACGGTAGCATTTTCTTGCCTATTTTGGTTTTCCCTAAAGACATCGATAGGGGGATGCCGATATCATTACAGGTCATTAGCATATGTCCTTTGGGACTCATCCTCGTACCGTCTGAAAAAACGGTTTGTGAGGCGAAAAAATTCATACTTTCATGCCCGATAATGGGCATCATTAGCCAAGGTGGCGTAAAAAGAGGGATATGTTGTAATGGAATTATGATTCCGCTGGTATCGGAATTACCTCTTTTAAAACCATTTACATGCACAGTGGCACCTAAAAACGGAACGTAATCAAAAGGGTCCATCACTATACCTATATAAGGATGAAACGGGTTAAACGGCGGCAGGGTAGTAAAATGAATGTCTATACCCACGACTATGGTTAAATGATTATCGGTTAATAACATAATTAATAGGTGTTGCTTAATTGATATTCCTCTTGTATCTGTTTGGCTATTTGTTTTGGATTGTCGTTCCAGTTTTCTCCAAAAATGAGTACCATTCGTTTAAAAACAGCTTCTTTTTCTGAATACCCAATTTTAGGGTCGCTCTCTAAATAACTGTCAGCAATAAAAGTAAAGTTGACGATTTTAAGGGTTTCGTCGGTTAGTGCGTATCCGTACTCAAAAGCATCATTTAAAATTTCGGTATATCGACTTCCTTTTTTCTTGGCAGCCAGCAGCAATGCATAATTGTACCCGTTGATCACCTGCATTTCCTGATTTATTTCCTTAGCAATTGCCACTTGTTTTAAAAAATAATCAATCGCTGTATCTGTATTTCCAATAATGCTGTGATGCGAACCTTTGTAAACTAATAGCTGCATTAAAATTCCAGCAACATCTTCTTTCTCTTTATAAAATGGAGTTGTTATTTTAATTCCCTTATCCAATAGTTGATGAATAAGCTCCTTCTCGTCTTTAAATTGGAATAAAAAACTGGCATAAATTAAATAAGATGAAGCCCAAAAACTGGTTTCTCCGGTACTCTTACTAATGTCGATAAGTTCATTACCCAGTTTTTTTACTTTCTCCTGTTTTTTGTTTTTTGCTGCCTCACCAATTTCAAACAAACATTTTCGGTATCGCACCTGTGGATCATTTGGATTTCCTTGTGCAGCTATTTCTTTGTAAGCTTTGTTTATTTCCTGATTTGGAATTTCTATGATGGTTCCGTTTTCCTTTGCTGCAAAAACTACATCGCGATACTGCTGTCTTTCCTGATAATCCAAAAACAGAAAACCTATATTTTCCGGCAATAAAACGGCCAGTTCATTCAGACTTTCGGTCAACAAATCGGCATTGCTTACTTTTTTTACTAATAAACTTACGATCAAAAGATTTCCTGTTTTTGCTTCAAATTCTTTAAAACTAATGAGCATTTTGATGTAAAATTCCTTCAGACTTTCAATACTAAGCTGATTAATTTCGGGAAGTATTTCTTTAAAAGTGGCAAAGTCTTTCCAATTCCAATTGGGATTTTTTTTCAGGTCTTCTTCAAAAGTTACAATCCATTGCTCTATGATCGTGCTGTAAAAATCTTTTTTATCATCAAAATCAACAACAAAAGCAACAAACGAATCTTCGGATTTACCATAGGCAGAAGATTCTAAGTGAATGAAAGCATCCAATAAAGGAAAATCATCCTTAAAACAAACCATACTGAATACTTTAGCTTTTGGCTTTTCTTTTCGGGTTTTGTTCCAGATTTTCTGAATGTTCTCGACTCTTACAGCGATAGGATTGTGCGTATTATGCATTTTTAAATTCTAATTTAAGTTCACCACTCCACCTTTAACATTGGTCATTGTTTTACCGTCTATGTCAACAACTTTTCCTTCTGCCAAAATGGTATTTTTTCCTTTTATATTGATACTTGGCGCTTCATTACCGATTTGAGTGTCACTTTTCACACTCACCTCATCCGTACCAACAGCCACTATTTTTTTACTGTCGACATTGACCTCATTTATACCATTTATATTTACCTTTTCATCAGCAAGAATGTTAATTTCTTTCGACAAAACGTCAATTTTGTTTGGTGCATAAATGGTCATGGTCCCGTCACCGTTAAGTTTTATCATATTACCACTTGGGTCTGTTGCGGTAAAACTATTATCTCCTTCATCTAAAACTAAAGAAGTTCCTCCTCTGGTTGCAAAGCTTCTTTTGTTGTTATCCTGACCACCGCCTCCACCACTTTTTCCATGAAATACGCTTCCCAAAATGAAAGGTCTGTTTGGGTCTCCATAACGGAAATGAACCATAACATGATCCCCTACATCGGGTATAAATACCATTCCTCTGTTACTTGCTACTTTTCCGCTGCTTCCTGCATCCGGAGTTAGAACACGAAGCCAGGCCGTTTTCATAGAAGTACCTTGCTGCCAAAGCATTTGCACCCTAATTCTTCCTTTATTTTTAGGATCGGTATTGCTTTCTACCAGAGCTTGCTGTGTTTGTGCTATTGGATAAGCGACATCGGGTTCCGGAAGACTCAATACTTTTGAAGGTATCGCTCTGAAGTTATTTTCGTATTCTCCTAAATGGGTCGCATAGTGGCTAATTTCGGTAATAATATAAGAGCCTACTTCTTGTGTTATCATACTTTCGTTTTCTAAAACACTAGATTTTATGTTGACTATACTTCCAATTTTTAATTTGGTATTTTTAGTAGTTGCCGAAACATAATTGGTATCGGCAGCAGCACTTTCCTGTTTCTTTTTTAAGAAAGATTCTAAAACCAAATCGTCGCCTGTACTCACTATTCCGTGTGTAAATGCCGGTGTTGCAAACACCTCTTTTGAAGCAGCAAAAGCTTCATTGCCTAATTTTGGCAAACCGCCTACCGTGTCTTTTGATTTTGCGCTATAGCGTTTGTCAGCGCTTTCGTTATAAGTAAAAGCACTAAATTTATTTGGTACCGCCTGTACGGATATTTTTAGTTTTGAGATATCACTATTGTAGGTCAGAGAGATCGGCTTGTCGAAACTTTTAGGTTTACCGAAGATTAACTTCTCTCCATCATAATACAACCATTCGTTGTATTGTTTTGCCAATCGCTGAATGAACTGAAAATCGGTTTCAAGGTATTGATTCTGATAGTCCATTTTACTGGCATATTCAGGGTTTACCTCGTTTTGCAGCTGCTCTCCTGCTCCATTTTTTATGGCTTCTTTGACGATATCTTTTAAATTCATTTCTTCCCAGGAATGCAGCTTTTCACCGGACTCCAACAAGATGGTCTTTGAATAACCTGATACTACAATATGGTTGCCTGAATGCCCCATTTCCTGATCAAAATCGATATTGGTCACTACTCCTAAAAAGTTGTTTTTATCTTCAAGGATGATGTGTACCACTTTACCTAACCAGGCCTGAGCATTTTCAAGAGTATAGGCCAAAGGACTTTCGACAACGGCATGGGGAACACGAATTTCGAATCGATGATGATCGTTTATCACCTGTACCAATTCTATACTGGTAAAATGACTTATTCTCTTGGAATCTATTCCAAAAATTATGGTTTGTAGTATCATTATTTTAATCTTTTTAGTTAGTACTAACTATTTATATCTATCGGATCAGTGTGGTGTTAATTAATTTTTATAAATCTCGTATCGATTAATGTATTTAAGGAATGTTATTAT
>NZ_CAGKLC010000148.1 GCF_903469665.1 Flavobacterium sp. UGB4466
TTTTTAACTGTTTTTATAAAGATGATAAATGAATCGAAAGAAGTTTTTTTTTAGCTTAAAATCAACTTATGAAGCTTGTTTTTAATCTAAAAAATTTATGATTTTTAAAAATTAATAGAAAACATAAATAATAAAAAAAGCGCTTATAAAAAGCGCTTTTCAATAGATTACTTTGATATTATTTTTGAATCATTTCAGAAAGAATTTCAATTTCTCTCTCCGAAGCATTTTTTGGAGGATTTGAATGTAACTTCAAAATATCTTCTTCAAATTGCTTTCTTAAACTTTCATTTTCTAAATCTCTTAAATTTAAAAGTGCTTTAGATCTCACATAAGTAGATTCACTTCTAAGAGACATGGTGTATAATTTTTTAATATCGTCTTCTTCAAAATCAGGAGATTTTAAACTTGAGTATTTTAGAATAAACTGAGCAAACAACAATGATCCTTTATTATTGTTAATATTCTTCTTTAAAGAATTTTGCAACAACGAAAAGCTGGAAACATTTTTAATGCTCTCCCCTATTGCACTTTCAATGGCAATACGTTCCGCTTTTGTCTCCACTTTGAAATATTTATTGATATCCTTCAAAGAATTGTTGATACTATTTTCTTCTTTTTTCCCCTTCTCTTCCCAGGCATCTTTTAGTCCAACCGTTTTGTTAAATACTAATTTTGAAGGAGTTGCATCTTTATCCACTGTAAAATAACCCAGACGTTGAAACTGAAATTTATCTTCATTTTGAGCTGTAGCTAAACTTGGTTCCACAAATCCAGTAATTATTTCCAACGAATTTGGGTTTACAAAATCTAAGAAATTTTTCTCTTTATAACTGTCCGGAGCTTCATCTGTAAACAAACGATCGTACATGCGAACTTCTGCTTCAACTGCATGTTGAATGGAAACCCAATGTAAGGTTCCGGATACTTTTCTCTGACTTGCTTCTGTCCCGCTTCCACTTAAAGAATCAGTGTCATAACTTACATGAATCTCTGTAATATTACCTTCTGAATCTTTTATAACAGCTTCTCCTTTAATGATATAAGCATTTTTTAGACGTACTTCTTTTCCTAAAGTAAGACGGAAAAATTTAGCAGGCGCTTCCTCTAAAAAGTCTTCCCTTTCGATATACAATTCTCTTGAAAAAGGTACTTTTCTGAAACCTGCATTTTCATCTTCCTGATTATTTTCGGCTTCCAACCACTCCTCTTTTCCTTCAGGATAATTTGTAATTACCAATTTTACCGGATCTAAAACGGCCATTACACGTGGTGCAATTTTGTTCAAATCTTCACGGATACAGAATTCTAAAACCGATACACTGATCAGGTTATCACGTTTTGCAATACCAATTGTATTAGCAAAATTACGCAAAGATGCAGCAGTATAACCTCTTCTTCTTAGTCCGGAAATGGTTGACATTCTGGGATCATCCCAACCGTTAACATGTTTTTCCTTAACTAGTTGCTGTAATTTTCTTTTACTAACAACTGTATGCGAAAGATTACGTCTGGCAAATTCTCTCTGCTTCGGACGTAGTTTATTATCTTCAAAAATTTGGTCTAAAAACCAATCGTATAATTCACGGTGAGGTAAAAATTCCAGTGTACAAAAGGAGTGTGAAATTTGCTCTAAATAATCACTTTGTCCATGTGCCCAATCGTACATTGGGTAGATTTTCCAGTTATCCCCTGTTCTATGATGATGTTTATGCAAAATTCTGTACATGATAGGATCACGCATCAACATATTGGTTGATTTCATGTCTATTTTGGCACGAAGAATATGAGTACCAGCCTCAAATTCACCATTTTTCATTCTTTCGAACAGCTCTAAATTCTCTTCTACTGAACGATTTCTGTACGGACTATCAGTTCCTGTCGTTGACGGAGTTCCTTTTTGAATCGCCATTTCTTCTGAAGACTGACTGTCTACATAAGCTTTATCTTTCTTAATTAACAGAACTGCCCAATCGTATAATTGTTGAAAATAATCTGAAGCATAACGTTCTTCTGACCAGGTATATCCCAGCCACTCTACATCTTTTTTTATAGCATCAACAAATTCCTGCTCTTCTTTTTCGGGATTTGTATCGTCAAAACGTAAATTCACAGGTGACTGATAATCAAGTCCCAAACCAAAATTTAATGCAATAGAACTTGCATGCCCAATGTGCAAATACCCATTTGGTTCTGGTGGAAAACGAAAATGAAGCTTGGTTTTAGAAAGACCTGATTTTAAATCTTCTTCTATGATTTGTTCAATAAAATTGAGTGATTTCTCTTCTGATGCCATTATTTTATAGTAATTTTAGCAAAGATAAAAAAGTTTACAGTTTTCGGTTTACAGTTTTCGGTTTTCTTTAGAAACTTAACATGAAACCTGAAACTTGAAACATAAAACCTGAAACTAAAATTAAAAATGGGAGTTATAAAATTAAAAAACATCCGTACTTTTTCCTACCATGGATGTTTAATTGAAGAAGGAAAAATTGGATCTGATTACACAGTCGATCTAAAAATCAAAACTAATTTACAAAAATCAGCACAAACAGATCATTTGTTAGATACTGTTGATTACGTTCATTTGAACAAAATTGTAACCGAAGAAATGGCAATTCGTTCTCATTTATTAGAGCATGTAGCCAAAAGAATCAATAATCGTGTACTTTCGGAGATTGAAATGATAGAAAAAACTACTGTTTGGGTTTCTAAGATAAATCCTCCTATTGGTGGTGATGTTGAAACAGTTACTATAAAAATGACGGAAACTAGAAAATAAATTTTTCTTTAAAAATGCTATTTTTTTAAAATAGTTACTTTGAAACTTTTGAAATTTAAAGATTTTAGTTACTTTTGCCATCCGTTCAAGTAATGGCGTCGTGGCCGAGCGGCTAGGCTGGGCTCTGCAAAAGCTCCTACTCCGGTTCGAATCCGGACGATGCCTCTAAAACCTCTAAAGAAATTTAGAGGTTTTTTTTATGTCAATTTTTAGAAAAAATTAGATAAAGATTTATGTTCGAATCCAAACGATGCCTCTAAAAGAGATACAGAAATGTGTCTCTTTTTTTTATGGTAATTTTTAGAAAAAATTAAATAAAGATTTATGTTCGAATCCGAATGATATCTTAAAACCTTTAAAGAAATTTAGAGTTTTTTGAGGCATTAAATTATACACAATCTTGTCATTTCGAGGAAGGAGAAATCACACCAGTTAATCGACAAAGATTGTCGACTTAGTTTGCGGAGTTTCTAATGTGATTTCTCCCTTCGGTCGAAATGACAAAGTTTTCGCAAAATAACGTTGTTAACAATAGCAAACAGTACAGGTTTTAGAAACCTATTGAGTTTAGTTGAATAAACTGAGACTTATAAACACAAAAAAACCTCTGATATACAGAGGTTTAATTTTATAATTTGGAGTTATCAACAACTTACTTTTCAATCTTTTCGAAAGCGTTTTTAACCATTTCTTTTTCTTTAGGAAACCAACCCTGAATCATTAAAACTACACCAAAAACCATCAAGACAATACTAATACCTTTTTTAATTTTTAGGATATTCGTCGGTGTCATTTTAGATTTTAACTGTTTGGCTAATAATATTTTAAGACAATCAACTACTAAATAAGTAATGATAACCGAAGTAAAAAAAGTAAACATTCTTGAATTTTGCATTTCTAATTTTGGTCCTACAGAAATAATAACCGCTAACCAGAAACCAAGTACTCCAATGTTAATAACGTTCAGTAAAAAGCCTTTTACAAATAAACTACCGTAGTTTCTTTTAATAATATCACGATCGATTTCTTCGTCGTTTATTTTTGCTTCTTTCTTTAGTCTTACGAAAGAAATTATACCGTACGCCAGCATAATAATTCCGCCAAAAATAAAAAGAGCCGGTTTGTCTTTTAAACTCTGAATCAGTCTGTAACTTCCCAAATAAGCAATTGCGATAAAGAAAATATCACCTAATACAACACCAAGATCAAAAACTAATGCAGCTCTAAATCCTTTAGTAATACTGGTTTCCAATAGTATAAAAAATACCGGACCTACCATAAAACTTAAAAAAAGTCCCCATGGCAGTCCAGCCAAAATATCATTTATCATTCAAATACAATTTCTTATTTTACTTCTTCGATTTTACCTCCAAAAACCGTTTTTTGATTGATTTGTTTCGGTTTTCCATAAATGTAAATAGAGCCTCCTGCGCTCACTTTTGCATCCACAAGGGTTGAAGCATTCACATCTGCTTTTCCTCCCGCAGAAACGCTTACTTTCGTTTGTGAGGTCTTTAATTTACTTGCCAGCAAATAACCACCGGCTCCAAGACCTGCATCTAGATTATCGGCTTTACCACTTAAAGTAATTGAACCACCGGAAACGGAGCTAACATTGAGTTTATCAACATTTAATTCAACATTAATTGTTCCGCCTTCTTGTGCACTTACTTTAAATACTGTTGCTTTTATAACATCTTTACTACTAACGCTGGCTCCTTCATTAACATCTATAAGCTCTAAACGTTTGTAATATACAGTAATATCCAAATCATTTCCTGATAATAACTTAGGAAAAGGCATTCTTAATTTTAATAAACCTTTCTTGTTAACAACTTCGACTTCTGATTCTCTTGCTCCTTTAATTACAATCTTATTTTCTGATGACTGAACTAATTTTACACTTAACTTATCAAATACTTTAACGGAATCAAAATCACCTAACTCCTTAGTAACCTGACCAAAAGACATCTGAACCAATAAAATTGCAGCTACTATAATTAACTTTTTCATACTTCTATTCTTTTAAATTAAACTTCTATTCTGCTCTTCTTAAAAAATGAAAATCCAACTGTTTTTTAACTAAATCGGCATTTTTAACTTTTACATAAATTTCGTCTCCTAATTGTAAAATGCTGTTTGAAGTGGCTCCAACCAATGCATATTGTTTTTCATCGAAAGTATAATAATCATCTTTTATCTCTCTGATTCTTACCATTCCTTCGCATTTGTTGGAAACAATCTCCACATAGATTCCCCATTCTGTAACACCGGAAATAACACCAAGGAATTCCTCATCCTGGTGATCCTGCATGTATTTCACCTGCATGTATTTGATACTATCCCGCTCAGCATTAGTAGCTAAACTTTCCATATTAGAACAATGTAAACATTTTGTTTCGTAGGCTTCTTCATCTACAGAAGCTCCATTGTCTAAATAATACTGCAGCAAGCGGTGTACCATAACATCCGGATAACGACGAATTGGTGATGTAAAATGGCTGTAATAATCAAAAGCTAAACCATAATGACCAATATTCTCTGTCGAATATTTGGCTTTACTCATACTTCTGATCGCCAGAGTATCAATTAAATTCTGCTCCTTTTTACCATTTACTTCTTCCATCAAAGCATTCAATGATTTCGAAATATCTCCCTTGTTTCTAAAATCTATTTTGTAACCAAACTTAGCAATTACGGTTTGCATCGCAATTAATTTGTCTTCGTTAGGTTCATCATGGATTCTGTAAACGAATGTTTTCTTTTGTTTACCAATGTATTCTGCTACTTTTCTGTTGGCCAAAAGCATAAATTCTTCGATCAGATGATTGGCATCTTTTGAAATTTTGAAATACACTCCTTCCGGTTCTCCTTCTTCATCCAGGTTGAATTTTACTTCGACTTTATCAAAAGAGATGGCTCCATTGGCCATTCTTTTCTTTCTCAAAATCTTTGCTAACTCATCTAATTTTAAAGTGGCTTCCGTAATTTCATCAGAAACTGTATACGATTCTCCGGTAATTGAGATATCAACAGGAATGGTATTGTCTTTTGTTTCAATTATATACTGTGCTTCTTCGTAGGCAAATCGCTGATCAGAATAAATCACAGTTCTTCCAAACCATTGGTTAATAACCTGTGCAGTTGGAGAAACTTCAAAAATTGCTGAGAAAGTATATTTCTCTTCATTTGGACGTAATGAACAGGCAAAATTAGACAATACTTCCGGAAGCATTGGTACTACTCTATCCACCAAATAAACCGAAGTGGCACGTTGATAGGCTTCATCATCTAAGATTGTTCCTTCTTCCAGATAATAGGAAACGTCGGCAATATGAATTCCAATTTCATAATTTCCGTTCTCTAACTTTTTGAAAGATAAGGCATCATCAAAATCTTTAGCATCTTTTGGATCTATCGTAAACGTAAGTGTATCACGCATATCACGACGTTTTGCAATCTCAGCTTCCTGAATTGAGGTATCAATTTTTTGAGCATAAACCTCCACTTCTACCGGAAAATCTGCCGGTAAACCGTATTCAGCCAAAATAGCATGAATCTCAGTATTGTGTTCTCCGGGTTTTCCTAAAACTCTTAATACAGATCCAAACGGACTATCGGCTCTTTTTGGCCAATCTTCAATGGTAACTAAAACAACATCACCATTTTCTGCCTCTCCTATTTTATCTTTTGGAATAAAAATATCCGTATACATCTTAGGGTTTGCAGTGGATACAAAAGCAAAGTTGGCCTGAATATCTATTACTCCAACAAATTCTGTTTTATTTCTTTCTACAACACTAATTACCTCACCTTCAGGTCTTTTACCTTTTCTTCGGTTGTACACATAAACTTTAACTTTGTCTTTGTCTAATGCCCTGTTTAAATTATTAGTTGGAATAAATACATCTTCGCTAAACTCATCACAAATAAAATAGGCCGTTTTTCGGCTGGTCATATCAATTGTTCCTTCGTAATAATCCTGACTTTCGGCTTTTACTAAATATTTACCCGGTTCTGATTCAATAATTTTCTTTGAAGCGGCTAAGATTTTTAAATCCTTTATAATCTGATTTCTGCTTTTAGTATCGTCAAGTTCAAGTTTTGCTGCTATTTGTTTGTAGTTGAATCCTTTATTAGGGCTTTGCGATAAAATTTTTACTATTTTACTGGAGAAATCTTTCTCTTTTTTTATCGGCTTTCTAATTTTCTTACTCATATATCTTTTCTTAAAAGTTTAAAATTACAAATAAGATATCAGATTATATATTTTAACAAATAAATTATTAAAAATATAACTTTCTGGAAGCCGTTGCAATTCGTCTATTCAAATTAGTACTAAGAACAAATTTTAGTACTATTCATTTGAGTATCTTTACAAAAAGACCTGATATGGAAAGCTTTAAAACCATTGCTGTATTCAATTATTTACACGAAACCGTGGTTCTGAAACACTTATTAGAACAGGAAGGGATTCCTTATTTTTTTGAAAACGAAATGACACTGTCTGTCGTTCCCTTGTACAGCACTGCGCTGGGTGGAATCAAACTCAAAGTTCATCCGAACGATTTCGAAGAAGTTCAGCAAATTCTGGACAATCTGAACAATCCTCTGAAAATCGTTTGAATCCTTCTATTTTTTCAATTTCAAAAAATATTTTTCTTTTTCAATTTTCAAAGTTGTCAACATATATTAAAT
>NZ_CAGKLC010000149.1 GCF_903469665.1 Flavobacterium sp. UGB4466
CATTTATCGTGCCTTTTTTGCAAAATGTCTTTTTTCATCAAAAAGCCGTTTTTTATATTATACTTATTAAAAAGTAATATTTTTTTCAATATCTGTTTTTTTTTCCTATTATTTATGAATTAAATAATTTTAAGAATAGACTGATATTTAATACATTTATAAAAAAAAATTCTAAAAACGTATGAGTTATTATAAAATTGAAAATTTAGAACAGTATTTTAAACATTACAATAAGTCGATAAGAGAGCCTAGAAAGTTTTGGGGAAAAATAGCTGAGGAAAATTTTACCTGGTACCAGCAATGGGAAAAAGTAGTTGATTTTAATATGGCTGATGCGGAAGTAAAATGGTTTACAGAAGCAAAAGTTAACATCACTAAAAATTGCATCGACAGACATTTAAGCAAAAGAGGAGAAAAAACGGCTATCATTTTTGAACCGAATGATCCCTCAGAAAGCGCTTTACATATAACGTATAATGAATTGTACGAAAGAGTTTCAAAAATGGCGAATGTTTTGCGCGAGCAAGGCGTACGTAAAGGAGACAGAGTTTGTATTTATTTACCTATGATTCCTGAATTGGCAGTAGCTGTATTGGCCTGTGCCAGAATAGGAGCGATTCATTCTGTTGTTTTTGCAGGATTTTCAGCTTCTGCTGTGTCTGCCAGAATAATTGATTGCGAATGTAAAATGGTTATTACTTCTGATGGAGGATACAGAGGTAATAAAAACATTGACCTTAAAGGAATTGTTGATGAGGCATTAGAAACTTGCCCGTCTGTTACTAAAGTTTTAGTTGTAAAAAGAACTAATAACGAAGTTAAAATGAAAGACGGCCGTGACGAATGGTTACAGCCTCTATTAGATAAAGCCTTAGATAATAGTGTTGCGGAAATAATGGATGCTGAAGATCCGTTATTCATTCTGTACACCTCTGGTTCTACAGGCAAACCAAAAGGAATGGTACATACCACAGCAGGATATATGGTGTATACTGCTTATACCTTTAAAAATGTTTTCAATCACGAAGAAAATGATATTTTCTGGTGTACTGCTGATATAGGTTGGATTACAGGTCACTCTTATATTTTATACGGACCTTTATTAAATGGAGGAACAACCGTAATTTTTGAAGGAGTTCCATCTTATCCTGACTTTAGCCGTTTTTGGGATATTATTGAAAAACATAAAATCACACAATTTTATACCGCACCAACTGCAATTCGTTCACTTGCAAAAGAAAGTTTAGATTATATCCAAAAATACCCTCTAAAATCACTTAAAGTAATTGGATCAGTTGGAGAGCCCATCAACGAAGAAGCCTGGCACTGGTTCAACGATCACGTTGGAGATAAAAGATGTCCGGTTGTGGATACCTGGTGGCAGACTGAAACCGGTGGAATTATGATTTCGCCAATTGCCTTTGTAACCCCAACTAAACCAACCTACGCGACTTTGCCATTACCGGGAATTCAACCTGTTTTGATGGATGAGAAACGCAATGAAATCGAAGGAAATCAGGTTGTTGGAAGTTTATGTATTAAATTTCCATGGCCGGGAATCGCCAGAACAATCTGGGGGGATCACCAACGCTACAAAGACACTTATTTCTCTGCTTTCCCGGGAAAATATTTTACAGGTGACGGGGCATTGAGAGACGAAGTAGGGTATTACAGAATTACCGGTAGAGTAGATGATGTTGTAATTGTATCCGGTCATAACTTAGGAACAGCTCCTATTGAAGATGCCATTAACGAACATCCTGCAGTAGCCGAATCTGCTATCGTTGGATTCCCTCATGACATTAAAGGAAATGCCTTATATGGTTTTGTAATCTTAAAAGAAACAGGAGAAGTTAGAGACCGATCTAATCTTAGCCGTGAGATCAATCAATATATTTCTGACCATATCGGACCAATTGCAAAACTCGACAAAATTCAGTTTGTTTCAGGCTTGCCTAAAACACGTTCAGGAAAAATTATGCGTAGAATTTTACGTAAAATAGCAGAAGGTGATTTTTCTAATTTTGGAGACACTTCAACTTTGCTAAACCCTGAAATTGTTGACGAAATTACAAAAGCGAGGGTCTAGTATCTTCATAAAATAAAAAAAGCTGTCCATTGGGCAGCTTTTTTTATATCGGTTATTTTTTTTACTTCATTAATCCTTTAAGAAGCGCATAAATAGCCATTGCGTGTCCGTGACCTAAATCAAAATCTGCTTTTAGCCAGGTTACAATTTCGGTTGCTTTTACTTCAGGTTTTAATTCTCCACTGACAGAAAATCCTTTTTCATCTGAAAGTTTTTTAAAATCATCAGGACCTTTTCCTGTCTTTGTTTTAATATTGGTTAAATAAGCTTGAAATGACATAATTTTGTAGTTTTAAAGGTTATACTTTATTTTTCGACAATCGTTTTTATGTTCGTTAGACTTTCTTCTACATCAGCTCCAATTATTTTATCCATATCAAAAAAAAGAAGCATAAAATTCTTAGGCCAGTTCATTCCGCTATTATAAATCCAGATAAGCTTTGTTTGATTTCCGGCTAACGTTTCTGTTTCCATATGCCCGTTTGCCGTAAATACATAAGGCGCTAGAAAACGAAGTTCAAAATCGATTCTGTTATTTTCTACTTTTTTTATTTCCCATTCTCCTTTACCAGTCTTATGGTGTTTGCTTTCAAAAGTCAGAAGAGAACCCGCAGTCCCGTCAGTACCTGTTATCTCTATTTTTGTGGCAGGATCCAGCAATAGCCATTTACTGTACAATTTTTGATTTCGATTCAGTTTTATAAAATCAAAAACTTCCGCTTTGGGTTTATAAATAGTTATTTCTCTCTTAATAGTATACTTATTTTTAGTAAACATCGCTACTACTAAAGCTATTGAAACTATAGCTACCAATACCGTTATTATTTTTACGAATATCATTTTCATTTTTGTTAAATTGGTTAATTAAAAAGCTCTTTATATTTATTTCTAATTTTGATTTGCAGTGAAGTTAAACATCCCGGAGATTCACCGATGGCCTGAAATATAATCTGACTGTTCAAACATTTTCTACATAATACCTTTACTTTAAGGTAATTACCGCTGAAAACCAGATAAGAATTTATAGTTGTCATTTTGTTTTACTTTTTCTGTTAATTTTTAATCAAACTAACAAGACAAAGATGCGATTACTTACAAAAGACAATACTGTACGTAAATGACAACAATAGGGGGATTTACGTCATTTCTTTCTGCCGCCACGAAAAACAAACAAAATCAAAGGCTTGCAAAACTAAAGAACTTTGATTGCCCTTAGCCTGACAGCTTTTCACCTAACAAAAAAACTCTAAAAAAAACAAATCCGACAACCCCAAAACCTTGGGATTATCGGATTTACAATATTTAATTAGCTATGCTTTATTTTGAATACTCCAAATTATCTTGTGGTATATCCTCCATTAGCAAAAATAGTTTGCCCGGTTACCCACCAGCCATCGGTCACTAAAAACTCAACTAAAGGAGCAATGTCTTTGATGTCCGTAAGTCCTCCTAAATCCGAAGCCTGTTTGTGATAAGCCACTGCATCAGCACTTTCCTGACCATAGAAGAATGGTGTATCCATAGGTCCCGGAGCGACAGCTGTAACAGAAATACCTCGCGAACCAAATTCCTTTGAAGCCGCTCTCGTAAAGTGCTCTACCGGAGCTTTTGCCCCTGCATAAGTAGAATAATATCCGGTAAATGCTGCCAGTAAGGAAGTAACAATCGTATTAATTTTACCATTGTCATTCAATTTTTTACCCGCTTCCTGTATAAAAAAATAGGCTACTTTTGAGTTGATATCACTCATACTGTCGTATTCTTCTTCGGTAGTCTCTGCAAAAGGTTTCTTTAGCACTTTCCCAACAGTATTAATAGCGATATCAACACCTCCGAACTTAGCAATTGCAGCATCAAACAACTTGGTAATATTTTTCACCTCAGTAAGATCGGCCTGAAACAAAAATGCTTCTCCTCCGGCATTTTCAATATCTGCCAAAGTCTTTTCCGCATCTGCCTTTGTGTTTTCGCTGTTGTAATGAATGACAACTTTTGCACCTTTAGCTGCAAAATTACGACTTAACAAACCTCCTAAGTTTTTTGCACCACCTGCAATTAAAACCACTTTCCCTTTCAAATTGTTTCTTGCCATTGTATCTAATTTTAAATTAATAACGTAAAGATGACAAAACAGCTCGTTTATTTCATGGTGAACTTTTCGGAAATTTTATTTTTGATTTTCCGCTCTGAACTGTCCCGGTGTCTGTCCAACAAATTTTTTGAAGAATTTAGAAAAATTTGATGGGTCGTAGGTAAGTGTTCTGGCAACTTCAGAAACAGATTTATCGGTGCGGGCAAGCATTCTTTTTGCTTCTTCAATAATTTTTAAATCGTAAAAGTAACAAGGGTGGTTTCCCGTTTCTTTTTGAACGGTATCAGTCAAATGCTTATGAGAAACAAACAACGCACTTGCTATTTGGTTGATTTCCATAAAGTCGGCGCCATTTCCCAAAAGGACCTCCGCAATATGTGTATCCAAAAAAAGGAAATACTTTTCAGTGATTTCCTTACTTCTTTTTACTATTTTTTGATTCATTTCACTCATTATCCAACACTTATAAAACAAAATTTAAATTCGTTTTACTTCAACAATCATTTATGGTGAATCCAACTGCCTATTTAATTCCTAATCTCGATTTCAGTTTCAGGAATAATAGGCCAATTTTATACGCGTCTTCTGCAGACGAATTTCTATCGCTTTTCGGAATTTTGAATATTTCACTTAAATCGTCCAAAGAAAACTGTTTGTCATTAATATCCATCAATTTTCGGTACATCATATCGATATCCAGCGCTTCATTTTTTAATCTTCCACAATCCAGACGTTCTAATGCTGCATTCAGCATTTCGATATCAAAATTAATATGATGTCCAACCAGAACTGAGTTTCCTATAAAATTGATTAAAGCTTCTATCGCATCAGGTTCCGGCATCTTCATCATTTTGCTTTCGATGATAAACTCATTAGAAAGTCCGTTATCCTGCAAAAATTTGTACTGCAGCAAAACAGCTTCAAAATTGTCTTTAATCACAATGCTGTCATCCGTAACCGAAAATGCGCCTAAAGATAAAATAACATCTTTATTCGGATTTAAACCTGAAGTTTCTGTAGATAACACCACAAATCTGTTTGGTTTAACTTCAAATTTCGTTAAGTATTCCTTCCAAAAATCAGGATACTCTTTATTGATATTTTTAATCCAGTCTAGCATACTTATGAGAATTGTGTAAGTTGAAATTTACTCTTAATTAATTCCTCAAGGTCTTTCATTGGGGTTAAGGCATTTTTTAACTTTTCTTTGTCTGTTTTGGACATTTCCCTCAAATTGATATATTGTCCGGAATCGTCATTTTTCAAACCTTCAACAGTTCTAAATTTAGACAAAGTTAGAAAAGCTTCAGCACAGCTTAAATAAATCTCTGCATTTTTAGAATCTGTAATCGCTAATTGTTTAAATCTCAAATAAGTATTTTTAATTCCCTTTATATTAGCATTCAAAATCAGCAAACGAGCTGAATCAATTAAAGGCATTAATGCACGGGTTTTAATATCAAATTTTGTTTTATGTGGTCCTTCTTCTTCAATAATAAACTTTTTGAAAAAGCTTAATGGAGAATTGCGTTTTAAAGCATCATTCCCTAAGAAATCAAAAAACAAAGTATTGTTTACGGCATTCTTAAAGATTACGTTTTCGATCACTTCTTCAATTTTTGGTTCTCCAAAAACAATCTCATAATCAAAGAAAATACTGCTCAAATCATTACTGTTTTCACCTGGAGTATTCATCCAGCTATTATACTGTTTTGTCCAGTCTGTCAACGACTTACACCAAAGCATATTACTCCCCATATGTCCGTTTGGACAAAGTTCGTAACCCACTTTTTCTAAGATGGAAGTTGCTCTTTTAGCCAGTCTTAAAAAGTAATCTTTTACCTCTCTGTACTTGTCCGGTGCTACGTCTTCAAAAATCAGAATACTGTCCTGATCTGTAAGCAAAAGCTGCTCTTTACGTCCCTGACTACCAATACTTAACCACGCAAAACGAGCAGGAGGGGAGCCTAAATCTAAAATAGACAGCTCGACAGCACGTTTAATAATAGCCAGATTAATTTCGCTTGCAATATTACTGACATGCGAAATTGGAATATTTTTTTGGATCGAATTCTGAATTAAATCAGACAAACGATCGCGGATTTGTTTTAGATCTTTTGGTAATTGAGAACGTTTTACTTCCTTAATCAAAACACCAGGATTACTGGCCTGAGCCACAATTAGATCGTGCTCGGAAATAATTCCTTTTACAGCAGATTTACTTGTACCATCTTTGGTAACACATAAATGAGTAACATTATGTTTCAACATTAATAATTGTGCTTCAGCCAAAGAAACATTTTCAATAACCGTAACCACCGGCGAAGACATAATCTTATCAATGGTTTCAGTAATAGGATAGCGGCCAGTCGCAATTTTAGAAGATAAATCAGCGTTGGTTACAATACCAATTGGATTGTTTTTTTCACAGATCACAATATTGTCTACCAATGATTCGGTCATCAAAATAGCAACATCTTTGATAATGTGATTGGATTCAGTTGTTAAAGGTGAATTATTATAAGCCAAAGACTGAATGTACTGCATTTCAGATTGCTGATCTACATAAAAAGCAGTATCAGAAATCAATTTCCCGTTGGAATGTACATTGTCCTTTGCATGTCTTGAATTTACAGCAAAGCTTTCCAACAGAAAATTCAACACATCCGAATTATTCGCTACGAATGGTCTGAAAACTGCAATTGGAATAGCATAGATAATACTTTCTTCACGAGCTTTAGCCGTCATCATATAGTTATTTTTGGCAAAAAACGGACGCAAGCCAAAAATATCTCCTTCATGACATTTGTTTATAATCGTTTCCTCGGCATCAGCAATTGTGGTCAGATTTACAATACCTGAAGCAACAACATAAAAGCTGTCATGAAGCAGGTCATTGTTTTGAAATAATACTGCATGTTTTTCTAAATTGATCACACGAATGTTAGTTGCAATATCTGATAATTCCTGAAAAGTTAAATTATCAAATGGCGGGTATTCTTTTAAAAAATCTGCAATATGCTCAGCAATTGTATTCATACGGTTGATATTTTTTTTAAAGTATCGAATGTAAAAATAAGAAAATTATGTCTTAGAATGAAAGCATCCCATACAGAATATAATTATTTTAAAGAAACCTTAAATATAACCATTTTAAAGCTTCTAAAACAGCTCATTATAATTTTGAAACTCAATTTAAATTAGTTATTGATATGGATTCGTGAAAGTACAGCCACAGAGTAGCACTGAGAATCGATTCTTTTGCATTAG
>NZ_CAGKLC010000150.1 GCF_903469665.1 Flavobacterium sp. UGB4466
TAAATCTTAGCTTGAAATATACTGCCTGAAGAATTATGTATTTTGGATAACAATGACCTTTAGTATTCATCTTTTGATCGGTTTAAAATTCTAAAGATAAAAGTTATTCCCAGATGCGACAGAACCGAATCGCGGCAAGGAAATGTTTTAAAAAATAGAAACCCAGAAAAATAAATCTGTAGCAAGCTTAGGTTCGAAACTATTACAGTCCAACAATTCTGTCGAGAGGGTCGGCAGAATTTATTTTCCATATTCAAATGTTTTCAAAATTAGATTATATTCATTAAATTAGCACTATGGATAAAGAAGCAGAATTAGGACTCGATTTTATAATTGACAAATTAACAAACTCAATAGAAAACGTGATTACTAGAGATAGTTTTCAGACTGAAATTTCTGTTCTCCAAAATTCTGATTTAAAGTCTTTAACAAAGAAAAATGGCTGGCTTTTTAATTGGAATGAAGAATTTAAAAATCCAATTAGAGATGTTTATAAACTTACAATTTTTGGAAATTCAAAAATAATTCAAGGTCTTATAAGCTTAGAAGTTAAGTCAGATCATGTCTATATGCATCTTGTTGAAAGTGCTCCATTCAATAAAGGACAAACAAAGGTTTATGCTGGTGTAGCTGGTAATCTAGTTGCTTATGCTTGTAAATTATCTTTTCAGCGCGGTCACGATGGAAATGTTTCTTTTCTTTCAAAGTCGCAATTAGTTGATCATTATGAAAAAACACTTGGAGCATTCCATTTCGGTGGTAGAATTATGATAATTGAAACAAAATCAGCTTTGAAATTAATCAATAAATATTTTCAAAATAAATAATTATGAAAACTAAAAAATTAGATTTAGATATAGACAGTATTGGTGGACTAAGTTCTCTAACATTAGCTGAAGAAAAAGCTTTAAGCGATTTTTTTCAAAAGAAAAAACTAACAAAAAAGAAAACTGAGAAAAAGAAATTAATACTTAAAAATTAGAACATACCATATCAGACATTTGATGTAGTTGATGCTTTTTGCTTCAAAAATTTGGCAATCAGATGAATTATTATCTCAATTGTCTACATTATTGGTTTTGTGGCAGAATCGAACAGATTTAAAAAAATTAACGTGTAATCAGGCCAAATTAAAAATTTTATCCAAATTTACATCAATCCCCAACGGGACATCCAAACCAAAACACTGAAGACATACAAATACAGACCCTACTTCCAGTAAGCCAATCTGTTCAAATCCTCCATAAAATGGTGCGTAATTTGTCCTTTATGGATCACAAACAAGCCAAATGGCGCCAATTGAAGACAATTGGCGCTATTTTTTTATAACCTTGCTTATTTTTTATTAGTCTAAAGAGCCGGGCCCCTCAGCAGCCCTAGCCCCGATTGCTTCGCCAGTTCGCTCCGCTCGTGTGCAGTGAAATCCTTTTGTGCCGGGGTTCGGCACAAAAGATTGGAACGAATAGCGGGAAGAGCTCCCAAAAAATAGCTTCAATAAAAGGTGCAAACTTATAAACCCAGCGCTGAATGGTAGCATGATCAACATGAACTCCTCACATGTTCATGATCTCTTATACATCCCGGTAACTTAGGGTAAATCTTAATTTAAAATACACTGCCCGAAGAATAATAGATTTTGGATAGCTCTGACCTTTGGTATTCATTTTTTTTTAGTTTTAAAATTCCAAAGATAAAAGCTATTCCCAAATGCGACAGAACCCTTTTAAGAAATATAGGTCTATTTGAATAGAACTGATCAAAAAACGGGCTATTCTAATACATAATTAGGAATTAATACTCAATCAGTTCTTATCTATATTTGAAAAAGGGGTTCAACTTTATTTAAAAAGTTAAACCCCGTTATTTTTAAAACTTACACACTTTTTAGACTGTGTTTTTATCGATAATGATTTGTAAGTTCTTATTGCATTGAAACGATTACAAATTCACTTCTTCTGTTTAACTGATGTTCATCTTCTGTACAAGCTACATTATCTGAACATTTATTGATTAACTTACTTTCGCCATATCCTTTCCCTGATATTCTGGTTGGGGCAATTCCTCGTTTTACAAACCATTCGATTGTTGCTTTTGCTCTTTTATTAGACAATCTCATATTATATTCCTGAGTCTGTCTACTGTCTGTATGAGAACGAACATCGATTTTCATTTCAGGATATTGTTTCATTACAGCAAGTACTTTCTCTAATTCAAAAGCAGCTTCCTGACGAATAAATGATTTATCCAGATCAAAATAAATCATCGGAATATCTAAGGTTTTAGCCAAATCTGTCCCTACTTCTATTTGCTTGATTTGTTTATTTAATTTAATATCTAATTCAGGTTTATCATTTGTTGGCTGAATTGTAACCGAACTTTCATTAGTTTCATAATCTTGTTTTGAAACTCTTACATAATAGGTTTGATTGCATTTTACATCAAAATTGTAACTTCCGTTTTTATCCGAAATTATTGTTGCAATTTCCTTAAACTTATCGTCAAGCAAAATTACTTTTGCATCGGCTAAAGCTTCGTTCGTTTGAGAATCTGAAACAATTCCAAATAATTTTTTTTCACAATCCAGTCTTTTTGTTTCTGTGAATTTATAGATATCATCATTTCCAATTCCGCCTTCTTTGTTGGATGAGAAGTAACCTTTACGTGTATTGCTGTCAATTATAAAAGCAAAATCATCCAACTTGGTATTTACGGGTTCTCCAATATTTTGTACCAGATCAAAAGTAGCATCTTCCTTGATTTTTGCCACAAATACATCAAGTCCACCTAATCCAGGACGTCCGTCGCTTGAAAAATAAAGTTCATTATCTCCGGATATAAACGGGAATGTTTCTCTTCCTTCGGTATTAATTGCTGTTCCTAAATTTTCCGGTTTCCCGAATGTTCCATCTTCATTAATAACAACACTAAACAAATCCGATTGTCCTAAAGTTCCCGGCATATCTGATGCAAAATAAAGCTTTTTTTCGTCCAGACTTAAAGCCGGATGTGCAATACTGTATTGATCACTATTAAAAGGCAACTCAATAATATTTGCCCATTTATCATTTACAAATTCGGCTTTGTACAACTTTAATAAGGTAATTCTTTTATTGTCTTTTCCTTTTTTACCTCCTAGAAAATTGTTTCTGGTAAAATACATCGTCTTTCCATCTTTGGTGAAAACCGGAGAAGATTCATTAAATTTTGAATTGATTTTTTTCTCAAACCGAATTGGATTATCTAAAGTTCCATCCGCTTTTAATTCCGCAGCATATAAATTCGTAAACGATTTATTTGTCCATTTAAATGTTTTTTTAATAACACTTCCAGTATCACGAGCAGAAGCAAATACTAATTTATTATTATAAATTGTACTTCCGTAATCTGATTGTTTCGAATTAATTCCGGCATTTGCAATATCAAATCTTCCTGAATTCGCTTTAATCTGCTCCAGATAATTTTTATTGTTTTCGAATAAAACGCCTCTTGTATCAGTTTTTACTTTCGCATTAAAAATTTCAAGCATTTTATCTGCTTTGGCATAATCACCCACAGATTTCAACGTCTGAGCATATCTGTAATAATATTCAGGTTCTTGTTGCTCGTTAAAAGCAAAAAGGGCGTCATACCACTTTGCAGCTTTCGGTAATTCGGCATTAAAATAATAGGAGTTTCCTAATCTCTGAAACATTTTTTCATCCTTATATCCGCTTTCTGCTACTTTTTCATAAATAGCGATAGCGTCTACAAAAGCATATTGATTGTACTCCTTCTCTGCTTTATTTAAAACTGTTTTTTGAGCCGTTCCGTTAAAACAAACAGACGACAAAACAGCAGCATAAATTATATTTTTAACTTTCATAATTAGAAAAATCTTGGTGAAGTTATACGTCCATATTTATTTAAGAATTCAAAACGGAGGAATATCTCGTGCGATCCTGAATTATAATTCACTAATTTGGTTGTTTCACGATCGTAAGCATAACCCAAATACAAACCATCTGTGATTTGAAAACCAGCCAGTGCACTTACCGAAGCGCTCCATCTGTAAGCCACTCCAATTACAAATTTATCGTTGAACATAAAGTTAGCCGATGCATCTACTTGCAATGGTGAACCTTCGACCATTTTTGTCATTATAGCCGGTTTAAATTTTACGGTTTCATAACGATCTAATTCAAATACATAACCTGCGATAAAATAATAGTTGATTTTGTCTTTGTAAATCGCAACATCATTATCATCATAACGATTGGTCTGAATGAAATTAGGAACCGATAAACCTACATAAGCTTTATCTGTATGCCAGTAAACTCCGGCTCCAATATTAGGCGTGAATTTATTTTTAAAATCCTGAAATTGCGGATCTCCCTGATCTTCCGGTGTTAATTTAGTTGGATCTAATTTGAATAAATTTGCTGATCCTTTTATGCCAAAAGATAATTTGGCTGTAGCCGATGTTGGTATAGAATACGAAAAATCTGCCGATAAGTTATTCTCATTCGTTGGACCTATTTTATCATTGATTAATGAAACTCCTAACCCAACGTTATTACCAACTGGTGTATTTACAGAAAAACTACTTGTTTCCGGCGCGCCATCTAACCCAACCCATTGGGTACGATATAAACCAAAAATACTCAGTACTCCACGTGATCCCGCATAAGCAGGATTCACATTAATGGTATTGTACATGTATTGTGTAAATTGTGCATCCTGCTGTGCAAAGCTCGCAGTTGAACAAAACAGTAAAACTAAAATTAACTTTTTCATTTTTTTCATTTTTAATTACAGCTCAACTTCAACAAGCCAATTAATTAGCATAGAATATTATTTGGTCAAGTACAGATAACCCGCTTCCTGATGAGGAGTAGATTGATGGTCTTTATATTTTATGATATAATAATAAGTTCCCTCTGGTAATCCTTTTGAATCTTTGATTGTAACACGTCCTTCAGAAATACCTCTAAAAACAATATCATTATTATTGTAATGATCACGATCAAAAACCAAAACTCCCCAACGGTTGAAAATCTGAACCGTATTGTCAGGATAACATTCTAATCCCTGGATATAAAATCTCTCGTTCTTACTGTCTCCATTTATAGAAACCGCGTTGAATATTTTAATTACACAACCTTGTAGCGATAAAACAGTTGGTTTATCCCCCAATACACTACTATCATCTGATTTGTCTTTTACCTCAATATGATCAGGACTTGTTCCAAAAACTTCGGCTTGATTCGATATACTTCCCGAATTAATATCAGCTTGTACGATCGAATAAGTTCCTGTAAAGGAAGTGCTATCCTCTTCTCCTACAGCTAAATTTATTGGGCCTCCGGTCATGGTAATTCCAGTTAACGGATCTACTATATAAACATTAGTCAACGCTACATTTCCTGTATTGGTTACTGTAAAATTATACGTAATAGTCTCCCCTACTTTTGCATTACTGTCACCATCTTCATCATTGAAATGTACCGTTTTCACTAAAGCAATACTTGGTCTTGATACCAATATGGTTACCGTTGCAGCATCACAATTCGAAAGATTTGATTTTTCGCAAATACTGTACGTTAATGTATAGGTACCTCCTGGTGTATTAGCCGGAACACTTATTATTCCTGTGGTAGTGTCAATTACCGGAACTGCTGCTCCAGATGTTTTTGGAACTGCCGGTGTTGTCACTTTTAAATCAACCAGGCTAATCACAACTGGTACACCATTTAAAGTATCCGAATTTGGATTACCACCTAATACGTTCCCTGCATTTGGTGTCCCTGTTATTCCATTTACGCTTGGAATGTTATCATCATTTGCAATTATTGATGCCCCTGCAATTACCGTTACTTTGATTTCATCTGAAACTGTCGCACAAGTTGCCGGAGTTAGTTTGTCGCATAACTGATAAACTACATTATAAGTTCCCGGTGTGGTTCCTGCCGCAACACTTACTTTTCCGGTTAACGGATCTAAAGTAATTCCTGTTGGCCATGTTCCTGACACCGCAACTGTAGCATTCCCTGTTGTTCCTAGTACTGCCGGAACTCCATTTACTTTATCGTTGCTTGCAATGTTTGCGAAAACAGTTCCTCCTGTTGACACAATAGTTCCATTTTCGAATATTGGTTCAACAACTGGAGTTACTTTAATTTCATCTGAAACCGTCGCACAAGTTGCTGGAGTTAGTTTGTCGCATAACTGATAAACTACATTATAAGTTCCTGGTGTGGTTCCTGCCGCAACACTTACTTTTCCGGTTAACGGATCTAAAGTAATTCCTGTTGGCCATGTGCCTGACACCGCAACTGTAGCATTCCCTGTTGTTCCTAGTACTGCCGGAACTCCATTTACTTTATCATTGCTTGCAATGTTTGCGAAAACAGTTCCTCCTGTTGACACAATTGTTCCATTTTCGAATATTGGTTCAACAACTGGAGTTACTTTAATTTCATCTGAAACCGTCGCACAAGTTGCCGGAGTTAATTTGTCGCATAACTCATAAACTACATTATAAGTTCCTGGTCTGGTTCCTGCCGCAACACTTACTTTTCCGGTTAACGGATCTAAAGTAATTCCTGTTGGCCATGTTCCTGACGCTGCAACTGTAGCATTCCCTGTTGTTCCTAATACTGCCGGAACTCCATTTACTTTATCGTTGCTTACAATGTTTGTGAAAACAGTTCCTCCTGTTGACACAATAGTTCCATTTTCGAATATTGGTTCAACAACTGGAGTTACTTTAATTTCATCTGAAACCGTCGCAAAAGTTACCGGAGTTAGTTTGTCACATAACTGATAAACTACATTATAAGTTCCTGGTCTGGTTCCTGCCGCAACACTTACTTTACCGGTTAAAGGATCTAAAGTAATTCCTGTTGGCCATGTGCCTGACACTGCAACTGTAGCATTTCCTGTTGTTCCTAATACTGCCGAAACTCCATTTACTTTATCATTGCTTGCAATGTTTGTGAAAACAGTTCCTCCTGTTGATGCAATACTTCCATTCTCGAATATTGGTTCAACTGTTGCCGTTACTGTAATTTTAGCTTCAGCCTGATCGCACATTGGTGTACCGGCTGCTGCCATTGCTTTTGAACATATACTATAAATTACAGTATAAACCCCTGGTGCAGTACCAGTACTAACTTTAATAGTACCATCGGTATTTAATGTCATTCCTGTTGGTAAATAAACCGCACTTAAATTCACGTCTGAAGCGACTATAGTTGTACCATGTAATTTGTCATTCAACAATACAGAAACTGTGGTGCCTCCGTTCAATCCATTAACTACTAATGGGATCTCATCTATCGCATCAATAAAACTTACTACTGTACAGGTTGAACAAGTAGGATCTATTGGCCTGCAAGTCGAACAAATTGGACTTGGATCGGTTGACTTAGCTGTTACCGGAGATCCTGTTGGAGGAGTTCCTGTAGCTGT
>NZ_CAGKLC010000151.1 GCF_903469665.1 Flavobacterium sp. UGB4466
TTGTGTATTAGAGACAGATATAAAATACTATACGTATTTTTTTTTTTGAAAAATCCATTAAACTGAATAAATACTCTTACATAACAAGTTTAAATTCATTGCAAAATATGATACAAAAAACAAAAAATATATTGAATCTACTAGTACTAACATAAGTAAGTACGTTTATGACCGGCTGTCAAAGCGATGAAATAAAAACTACGGTCATAAATCCTGATGTAACTTCAGCAAAAGAATGGTTTGACAGTAACGGTTCAAATCTAGAATCACTAAAGTACACAAAAAAAATAGACTGGGAAAATGCAGCCATATCTATTGAAGGTGAGGCTAAAACAATAGAAATTCCTCTTATGCTGTTTGACAATACATCTACAAATGTTATTGGCGATACTGATTATAGGACTTATATGTCATTATTATTCATTTCAAATAAAAATGAAGAATATCAGATCTTTGATATTATTTACACTACAAAAAATAAAAATATAAATAATGGTAAAGAATTTAATCTCTATAAAACTGATTCCATATATTCGGGATATATCACGATCCAAAACAGTAAAAACAAAATTATTTATTCTGGAGAATTTCAAAACGGTCAACATATTAGATATCATAACAGAGCTCCAATACAGAATGTCACTTCAAAATACATATGCACATACTACGTTACAGTTGGTCCTATTACGACTTGTAGTAATTGGAGTTGGGTACCTGACAATATACCAGTGCCAGGAGTTCCCTATTTTCCAGGAGGTCCGTCCTTTCCTGGCGGTCAACCACCTCCAGTTATAAAACTAGATCCCTGTGCACAAGCCGCAAAAATGTCTATTGACGGAAAAGACCCCGTTTTTCTATCCGCAAAAAAAAACATCCTTAATGCTGATCCAAAAATAGAGCATAGTATTACTTTAACTAGACGGAATAATCAATTAGGACAGATAGCTATGAATAGTGGTGGCACTTCTAGTGTAAAAGTAAACACTAACTGGCATGGATCTTTTGCTGCCATGCACAACCACCCAAATAATACTCCACTATCTGCAGGTGACATTTATACTGGTATAACTTTAAATGTAAACAATCGTAATTTTACAACTTCGTACATTCTAACGGGAGGAGAGGTATATGCAATTGTTATAACCAATTTGCAAGCAGCAAAAGATTTTGCTGCTGCTTATCCTGCTGATCAGATACCAGGCTACAATCCCGAATTTCCGGACGTTCTTTTTGACCAACTGCAAATTTTAGTCACTACCTTTGGTTCTTCTATTGATGGCAGGACTGAAGCAATGTCAGTAATTTTAAATAAATATAATGCAGGAGTCACTTTGATGAAACAAGATTCTGCAGGACAATTCAAACCGTTTAATACTAAAGAATCTATACTACCCAATGGCAACAAGTCTTACACCTCAATACCTTGTAATTAACAAATAATTCAAAAAAAATGAAAAAGCTATTAAAAACATTTATACTTCTGCTATTACTAATTAACTATAGCTGCAAAGCACAGCAATTGGTACAAACTCCTAATGATATATTTAAATTAAAAACAAATGAACAGCAGTTTCTCAATAAGCCTCTGAAAAACCTTCTAAAAGAAATAAAACCTGAAATAAAAACGGCTTTTGCTATCACTGACAGTCCTTCATTTTTCACTTTTAGTTTTTTGAGTCCTTCGGAAATTAATCAAAAAGTTGTTGGACGAAAAAACATAAGCTTTTATGTCTATGTAAAGGAACCTGTTGATTGGAGTGATGATAAAAGGCCTAAGGGAAAGGAATATATATGGACAGCACAAGATATTGAAAAGTATGGTAACCTAACAGTAATTAGGATTAAAGTAATTGAAAGAATAGAGAACTAAATATATAACTAAGAACAAATCCTATTTTAAATTGTACTAACCCTCGATGTTTCCCATTTTTCAATAATAGATTAGACAAAATAAAATCGCACACGATTAACCTTAAGCTTTACACAAGCATTCTAATTGCATTACAAGTCATCAAACAAAAAAAGGCTCGAACATTACGTTCGAGCCTTTTTGTATTCAGTATTCTAAAAAAAACTAGAATTTATAAGTTAAACTTCCCATAACAGTACGTGGAGCCTGAACATTTATTGTCGTATAACCATTAAAATACAATTGGTCTGGTAAGTTATTTACTTTTAAAGACACTCTGTATTTGGGCTGATCGTAGTACAAAGCAGTATTAACCACAGCATATGACGGAAGCTCAAAAGTTTGACCAGGTCCGTTATTGTAAATGTAGGTAGCGTCTCCATAATTCCCTCCAAATCCTAGACCTAATCCTTTCAGTTTTGTTTTTTGAAGGTTATAGCTGAACCAGTAATTGATTAGATTTTCAGGTCCTGCAGTTACAGGTCTTAAATCATTTAATTTAGAGTTATTATTAGAGTACCCCACAAGAAGGTTCAATCCTGGAATTGGGTTAGCTGTAAGCTCTACTTCAAAACCTTTGCTATATTGTGTTCCGTTTTGTATGCTCGCATTTGGAAGATTCGGATCTGCGATTACAATATTGTCAACTTTGATATCATAATAACTAAAAGTTGCGCTTACTTTATTCTGGAAAGCATTCACTTTTACACCAACTTCAAGCTGATTTGCTTTTTCAGGATCAAACTGTTTCATTTCAAGCTTCCCGCCAACATTAGCATTTAAGAATCCTTTATTGGTAAAACTATTTTGGTAATTTCCAAAAACAGATACCTGATCTTTTACGATTTGATACACGGCACCAAATTTTGGTGAGAAAGCATTTTGAGAAAAATTGTCCGCTTTTGTATTCGAAGCAGGATCAAATGATCCTTTATTTTGAAAATGATCAAAACGTACTGCTGCCGAAAGAATTAATCTTTCTGTAATGTTGATTGCATCTGCTACGTAAACACTATATGTTGCTATAGAACTGTTAGTAGTATAAGGAGGATTCCCTTTTCCGGTAAGTGCATCCTTTACATTTGTTGGGTTAAAGTCATAATAATTAGTCACCGCTCCTGTATACTTTATGGTATCAAACGCCGCATAACCCGGTAAACTTTGGTACACTAATTTATTTGAACCGTAATAGATATCACCACCTACTAAAAAGCGGTTTCTCATGGATCCAATTTTGAAATCACCATTAAAGTTTTGTTGGAATTCGATCGCGTTATCTTTTCCATTTGCATCCCAGGCGTTTCTTGAGAATTCCTGATCTTTCAAAAGGTAAAACCATGTCTGTAAACCACTTGCTTTGTTAGAACTGCTGCTGAATACGGTTTGAGAAGTCCATTCTTCTGAAATTTGATAAAGAGCCTGTGCGAAAACGTTTAATGTTTTGGTGTTGGTCATAAATTCATCTCCTAAAAATGATCTTTTGAAATTTACATCCAAATTCTTAGCATTATTAACGCCTAAGTCAGCAATAGAAACTCCAAAAGGAAGATAAATTAAAGGCATACCGGAGTTGTCCTGATTTCCAATTTCGGCATCGATAGAGATGGTAAGTTTATCGTTTACTTTATAAGCAAAAGACGGCGCTACGAAGAAACTCTTTGAATAACCGAAATCCTGAAAAGTATTTGCATTTCCAAAAGCAGCATTCAATCTGAACAATGCGGTATGGTCGTCATTAATTGGAGTATTGATATCGGCCGTTAAACGGTTAAAACCATAACTTCCGTTTTGATATGAAATTTCTCCACCAAAATTATCATAAGGTTTTTTAGTCACACGATTGATTAATCCACCGTAAGAAGAAACCACATTTCCAAAAAGTGTAGCTGATGGCCCTTTTATTACTTCGATTCTTTCTAAATTTACCGCATCAGTATTACTGTTTACTTTTCCGGCAAGACCATTTCTTACCAAACTCTGAGTGGTAAATCCGCGTAAGGAATACCATGAAGCTCCGTCACCGGCACGATTAGTGGCTGCCCATAATTGATATAAACCCGGTACATTTTTTAATGCCTCATCCTGATTGGTTACCAACTGATCTTTGATCAACTCTTTAGTAACCACATTATAAACCTGTGCATTTTCAAGGTTTTTAATTGTCATCCTCGACACATACTGGCTTTCAGATTTGGTATATTTATTAGCATTCCCTTTTACAAATACTTCTGTAAGTGCTTCAGATGTAGTTAGCAGTGTAAAATTTTCAACAAGATTACTTCCTGCTGAAACTTCAACATTTTTTTCTTTAGAGGAAAACCCAATTACCGAAACCTTCAGAATATAATTTCCGGGTCTGATGTTCTTGATCTCATAATTTCCCTGAGCGTCAGTGGTAGTTCCAATCTTTGTTCCTTTCAGTGTTACAGAAATATTATCTGCTGCCTCATCATTAGACAATGAAACCGTTCCTTTTATTGTACCCGTCTGCGCAAATGATGCAGAAGCCGTAAGCAGCATCATCAAACAGCCCAAAAGTGGCAATAGTACTTTTACTTTCATGTTATTTAGAATTATTTTTAATAACGCAAATGTATTATTTGTATCAAATCAAACCAAATTATTTTGAATTATTCTAGATAACAACCCTGTTTTGATACTTTTAAGTACTATTTTTCATTCTTTTACTTAAAAAAAAGCAATAATCATTTTTTCTAATAAAATTAAATTAGAATCTTTTGATGAACTCCATCATGTCCCCAATGGTTTTTATATCTTCTTTTTGAGTATTACCAAGCCCTCTCTCCTTTTCAATATGTAATAAACTGATTAACATCGCTTTTTGCAATCCGTTTAATGGATCACTGCTCGTATCAGGCTCAGGAAGCAGATCCTCCAATTTCATTTCCCAGGGGATATCAGGCCACTCCGTTCTCTTTTGGCTCGAAAAAACTTCAGTAAAAGGCCGAATTTTAGCATCTTTATCCCTATCGGTTAACGGATCCAGTCCCCACTTCTGGCATACCGTTTTTATAAATGAAGTATGTTCAAACTGCCCGTTGATTATGGTACCGGGCTGAATATAAGAAGAAACCATTATCATAGGAACACGTACCCCAAAACGATCAAAAGTAAAATCGCACTCCCCTTTCATACCGGCAACAGGCGGCACTGTCTCCGGCGGACTAACATGGTCATAACAACCACCATGTTCATCATGCGTAATGATAAAAAGTATTTTATCTCTTTTTGGACTATTCTTGATAGCAGTATATACCTCTCGTATCAATTCATCCCCTAATTTTACGGTACCAACAGTTAAAGCATGATTCACTGCCGATGGATGCTGGTCGTTGTGTTTGTGAAGAAACTGCGGTTCTACAAAGGAATATTGTGGCAGGGTTCCAAATTCTAAATCTACAAAAAAGTCAAGATGTCCGTGAGTATTGTATTTTCCTTCTCCAAAGCCATTCACAATATTGGTCAGGCTTAACGGTGCAATAGGTGAATAGACTTTCCACGAAACATCCTTTTCATTCATGCGTTCAAAAATAGTTGGAAGCGACCAAACCTCTTTGATCCACGAATCCATATCATGCAAGTCAGCATCAATTCCGGAGAGTCCACTCCCATCCTCACCAAGAGGATTAATAACTTTACCTCCTGAACTGGCAGCATGCCAAAAGGCCCGATTGCAATAAGTTTGGCTCGGTACCGAACAATACCAATGATCAAAAACCGCAAATTCCTTTGCCAAAGTGGCCATTGCCGGAATCTGATCGGGCTGAAAACACTGCATGATTACCTCATACTGTTCGTATGTGGGGCTGTCAATACGATAGGTTGCCCTCAGATTACTCTCGTAATCGTTGACAAAACCATTCATACCCGCCTTAGGAGGCACAGGATTAGGCAGATTGTAAGGTTTTGTCATTAAATAATCAGATAACCCAACATTAGACAAAGGCTCAATGTTGTTGAAAAGCTGCGTATTCACATGTGGATATTCTTCACCCGGATCGGGATAAGGTGTCTGGTAATTTGCAGCACGTGAAGGAGAAATACTGGTATTCCCTAAATTATTAGTTACTCTTGGAGGTATTGGATTGGCATACTCAATTTCAGGATTATAAAGTCCGTCAAAAGACTTATTTGACGGCACTTCTTCCTTTTCATAGAGATATCCTAAAAGATTGTCGAACGAACGGTTTTCCAGCATTAAAACTACGATATGCTCAAAAGTTCCTAACCCGTCAAATTGATTCTGATTTTCCATTTTTTCCGTTTTTTTTTAGTTCTAAATGTAAGAAAATAAAAACAAATAAGACTTGAGTAGTTTTACGCATTTTGTGAATTTCGATTGAAATCTATAAGCAAACGTTCTTACCAAATGCCAAATTTATACTGGTATCAAAATACGATAAGTTATTTGCTATCATACCTTTGACTACTTTATGTTTAAAATCTAAACTAAAAGTAGTTTTGGTTTTGTTAATTTCTAATCCTAAAATCCCTTTGGATTGATACAAACTAACCCATCTTCGTAATACAGAATGATCAATACCAGCTTCATTTGAAATAGCAGTATAGGATAGGTGATTCTCAAGATACTTTAAAACTTGTTCAAGTTTAAATTCTGCTGTAAAATTTCTTTTTTTATTCATAAAAAATGGCCCCAAATAGTGTCTAACTATTTGGGGGCAGTTCAAAATGAGCGGGGTTTAGTTTTTATAATCTTGTTGTTACAGATCGAAAGAATAACAAATTGAAAGTTTCATTTTATTTATTTAATTCCCTAAAGCACTAATCTAATTCTGCTCTTGAAAACAAATCAAGAATTAACTCTTTATTTTCACAAGCTTCTTTAAATGAAATAATAAAAGATTTTAAGGCTTCGGAATCTGAAGAATAGGCACAAAACATGCTTCCTTCGGGATCAAACTTAACAATATTTATTAACTCTGTTTTTTTTTCTTCTAAAAAAACTTGTGCAAGAGAGCCCCAATCATATCCATTTCCTTCAAAACCTTCTTCTTCTCGTGTTTCAAAAATTTCAGTTTTATACTCCCCAACATTAAGGCATACCGAAACACTATTTTCATGTTCAACCCAAAAAAAAGGATCTATTGACTCCATAAAATCATCCAAATTCATATAATATTTAAATTTTATCTAGTTCAGAAAATAATAAATCAGCTGATTCTTTAACACCATCCCTAAAACTAGCGGGTATTTTTTTTCCACATCTTTCGAACCAGGCATAAAAAGTTTCTTTAATTTGGTTTCTGTTTAGTTTTGCTACCCTTCTATTCGCCATTTCAGGATATTTCTTACTCAAATATACAAAAACATCAATATGAACCAATAGAGCTTGGCTAGCCTCGTCAGCTGTTCTTAACCATTCTTCTACCTCTAAGATTTGTTTTATTGCCAAATTAAAATAACGAGCCGGCTCTAAATCAGCCATTTGATTTCCTTCCGGTGCTGCACTGTAAACTTTCATTTATTCTATACTAT
>NZ_CAGKLC010000152.1 GCF_903469665.1 Flavobacterium sp. UGB4466
TCTTAGAATTATAAAATTTTGCTAAATAAGCAGCATGGCAACAATTTGGCAGGATTTTCGCTTGTTTTTAGAGCGTATGCTCAACTAAGTGTTTTTGCATTGTTAAGTCAGAAAATAAAAATGAAATAATAAAAAACAAGACTGATTGTTAAGGACCATCAGAATGAATAACAAAAAAGTTTAATTAAATAAATAAGTATAATCATGGAAAAATTGAATTTTATAGATCCTCTATTACACGGGATTACTCCAAAACCAGCCTCTAAGTTTTCTGTAAAAAATTTAATTTTTGCAGGTGTAGGAACTCTTGTAGCAGGTGCTATTTTGAAAAAAGCGGGACAAGATAAAACTGCTGCCGTTGTTGGAAGCCTGGCTATTCCTCTATTGGCTACAGCTTGCTACAAACAAGTTTCAAAAAACAATAAAGCTAAAAGAGATCTTAACGTAAGCAGCGGTATCGAATACAATCACTAGATTTCATCTGTTTCAGATCTATTTCGAAATCTCTCCAAAATAGTTTAGTCTCGAATTCATGAATTTTGCCTGGTCTCATCAGGCAATAATTCATGAATTCGTGGCTATTTTTTTATCGGATAAAAACTAATGTATATTGATATTTCCTTCCACCCAATTCAATGCTTTATTGAAAGATTCTTTTTTAAAGCCAAGAAAATCGCCGGGAATGACAGAACCAAACCCATTCGTAAAAGAAATAATCTCTTCCGAATCTGTAATTATAGCGGCTCTGTTCCATTTTCCAAAATGTTTTAAACCCAGTAAGGCATCTTGAAGCCATACCCCTGAAGTAGAAGCCTCAGTGTCTGTATCCAAAACCAATAAAAAATTGATTTCGTTGGTTTGTTTTACTAAATGTTCCACTGCGGGGATCACGACACTCAGAAAATCTTCATTTGTTACCACTGCCAATGCCCGAAAAGCGACAATATTGTCTGTTGTATCAATTTGATGTATCATACCATTTATATTTTAAATTGTTATTAATCCTGATCTCTATATCTTTTTCACCTGTCCATTAGAAGAGCTTTCCGATACTAATCATAACACACTTTAAATCGTATCACTTCTAATTGTTTAAAATTTCATCAAAGCTAAGAACCAATAAGTTACAAATTTACAAAGGTTTACACTCATTAAACAATTCCTATTTTTAAAAACCTTTGAAAGTAGTACTCCATTTCATTCGTAAACAAACCGTATCCAAAACACGATTAGAATCCTTAAAACTTTACACATTTTACCATAAAATTTCAGTAAATTTATGTCCGCACACAATTCTAAACTCATGGAAACAAAAGATGGAAGAATCGCACTTTATGCCAAAAACCGAAAAGAATGGCGCGATTGGCTACAGGAAAACAGTCAGATCGAGAAATCAATCTGGTTGATCTTATACCACAAAAAAAGTAAAACAGAAAGTGTAAATCTTATCGAAGCGACAGAAGAAGCACTCTGTTTTGGGTGGATTGACAGTTTGTGTAAGAAACGGGATCCTGAAAGTTATTATCTGACATTTACTCCAAGAAATGCCAAAAAAAGCAAATGGAGCCAACCCAATAAAGAACGCGCAGAAAGAATGATTGCAGAAGGTTTAATGACAGAATACGGTCAGCTTTCGATTGATCTCGCCAAGCAAAATGGCAAATGGGAATCGGTTTAAAGAACTTTAATGACTGCCTCTCCATAGTATGGTCAAACCACAAAATTTTTACATTATTAGTACCATTTTCTTAGTGGTAAATGCAATTTGATTTGTAGTTTTAGGCTTCAAAGAGTACCACTGTTCACATCCATTCCAGTAAATAGTTTTGGCGGAAGCAACAGGAAGTTGTCCAATAAAAACCATTCAACACAAAAACAAGAAATTAAAAATCAGCTCATTAAATCCTTTTACATCAAGTATAAATACAACTATTCCAGTCTCAAAAATACTTGTTTTTAGACGAACTGACAGTCCAAAAACGAGCTTCTGACAAGTACTGCCATCAAACAAAAAAAAAAAAAAAAACAACTAACAACATAATTACCAATACTTTAACCCGCAACATATAAAGTAAAAAATAAATCACAAATAAAATCCAAATGCATTCAAGCGGCAATCCATTCGGAAACTTAAAACACCTAAAAACCAAATAACAATGATCGTAGATTCGTTACAAAACGCAGCCAGATATTACGGCCTGCATCCTAATTTTAAAAAAGCATTTGATTACGTAAACCAAAATGACATCAGCATTCTTGAAGAAGGAGCCTTTGAAATTGGCGAGGGCTTAAAAGTAATTGTAATTGTTGGCGAAGGCACCACTAAAGAAGAAAGTATAAAAGGGTTTGAATGCCACGATAAAAATATCGACATCCAAATTCCGATCAAAGGACCGGAAACTTTTGCCTGGAAACCCAGAGAAAAATGCATTAGTCCGAACGGAGAATACAGTGATGAACGCGATGTTCGTTTCTTTTACGACAAACCGGATATGTTTTTCGAATTACAGGAAAAGCAGTTTACAATTCTATTTCCCGAAGATGTTCACTCAGCAATGATAAGCGAAAGTTCACTTAAAAAAATTGTTATTAAAGTAAAAGTTTAAGTTTAAGTTTAAGTTTAAGTTTAAGTTTAAAACAGGAACAGCATTCAAAACACTATCAATCACAAAATTTTACATGGATTCAATATTTAATCTAAAAGGAAAAATTGCCTTAATTACTGGTGGTGCCGGCGTACTGGGAAGTAACTTTGCGAACGTTTTGGCCAAACAGGGCGTTATTACCGGAATCGTTTCCCAATCTATCGAAAAAGCCAATACAACCGTAGCCGCAATAGAGAGTAAAGGTGGAAAAGCTTTTGCCATTCAGGCAAATGTTTTGAACAAAGAAGAACTGGAAAAAGCCAAAGATTTTATCGTAAAAAAATACGGCCGTCTCGATATTCTCATCAATGCTGCAGGAGGAAACATGCCCGGAGCTACCATCAGCCCGGATCAGGCCATCTACGACCTTCAAACCGAAGATTTGCAAAAAGTAATCGATTTGAATATTATTGGAACGATGTTGCCTTCACAAGTATTTTCGGAACTTTTTGCTCAACAAAAACAGGGAAATATCATTAACATCTCATCGGCAGCCGCACAACGTCCCTTAACAAGGGTGGTAGGATATGCCGCTTCTAAAGCAGCAATCGACAATTTCACACAATGGATGGCAGTAGAACTGGCTACTAAATATGGTGAAGGAATACGTGTCAATGCCATTTCACCGGGGTTTTTCATAGGAGAACAGAACCGCTCTCTCTTACTGACTCCGGAAGGAAAACTAACGCCAAGGGGAGAAAAAATCATCGAACATACTCCAATGGGAAGATTTGGGACTCCCGAAGATGTCAACGGAGCTCTTTTGTATTTATGCAGCGACCTGTCAAAATTTGTCACGGGAACAATTCTAAAAGTAGACGGAGGATTTGCGGCAGCAAGTATTTAAAACGAAAACAGAACCTTATCAATCCTATCGTATTACCAAATCATTAACAAAAAAAGAAAAAAAACTATATGATTTCTGTTTAGGATTTTCTTACTTTGTGTGAACACTTAAAAACTATTCTAACTATGAAAAAAATTAATTTATTGGTAATGGTCTTATTGACAGCTTTTTCAGTTAATGCACAAGACGTTAAATTTGCTCCTTTGGATGCGAGTCCGGTTGATATTGCGTATTCTCCAAACAAAGCGGTAAAATTCAAGAAAACCGATAATCCGGCTCCGGCAGTTAAGGTTGTTTATTCAAGACCTTCTGTTAAGGGACGCGCTATTTTTGGTGAATTGATTAAGTTTGGTGAAGTTTGGCGTGTAGGTGCTAACGAAAATAGTGAAATCAAATTTTACAAACCGGTTACTATTGGCGGAGTAAATATTCCTGCCGGAACTTACAGTTTATTTGCTATTCCTGAAAAAGACAAATGGACCATCATTATCAATAAAGAAATTGATTTATGGGGTGCTTATGCGTATGACGAAAGTAAGGATATTGCAAGAGTAAGTGTTCCTGTAAAACCAGTATCCAACACAATTGAGGCCTTATCTATTGCTTTTACTACTCAGGGTTCCGTAACGAATTTGGTAATTGGCTGGGACAAAACAACTGTTGAAGTTCCAATCACAATAAAATAATAGTCTGCACAATTAGCAACAGAGATAAAGAGATACCTAACGGTGTCTCTTTTTTTATGCTTCAACACAAAACAAAAATGATAAAAAAGAGAAAAATCATTATGATTTAGTTCTCTGTAATTTATTTTTCATCCGGTTATACTTTATACGATGAAGTTTTGTATTTTTATGAATATCAATGAATTTAATTTTTAACTTAATCAAAAAATAGATGGGAAAATTTGTAATTACTAAGAGAGCCAATGGTGAATTTCAATTTAATTTAAAAGCTGGTAATGGGCAAACTATTCTAACAAGTGAAGGTTATACTACCAAAGCGGCCTGCTTAAACGGAATTGAGTCTGTTAAAACAAACTCGCAGGACGACGGAAGATTTGACAGACTGGAATCCAAAAGCGGAAAACCTTATTTCAACTTAAAAGCCAGTAACGGCCAGATTATTGGGGCAAGCGAAATGTATGAAAGTACTAGCGCCCGAGATAACGGAATAGCATCGGTAAAAACAAACGCACCTGAAGCTTCTACAGACGATCAAACTGCATAACTGCGATACAAAATAATAAGAAATGGGGCTACTGAGCCCCATTTTTTTTCATTTCCCAAGACTAAATCGCTCCGAATTTTTCTTTATAACGACGTAACTCTTCTTCCGTTTTGCTTAACAATTTCTCTAAAAGCACAATTTTATCTTCATACAAAGCCTTTAAAACTGCGCTATTATCCGAATTAATCTGAATACTTCCATTATTGTTTCCTCTCACTTTATTAAAACTATTAAAGTATCTCTGACTGTCAAAACTGATTACGTCTTCTACACTAACTTCTAAAATCCTGGCTATTTCAACCAATTTTTCATACGAAAGAATCGTTTTTCCTTTCTCAATTTTACTATATCCTGCCTGTGTAACACCTAACTGATCTGCCATATATTCCTGCGTGTAATTTTTTAGTTCTCTTATGCTTTTTATTTTACTTTTTATCGAAGAGGTCATAATTTTATTTGGGGTATTTTGTATCGCTAAAAACCAACCGCTATTAAACTTATAGTAGTACAGCCATACTTTTTTAGTATGCGATCATACTACTTCAATCGTAGGTTTATGAAGCAGCAGATTTTCATTTTTTTCTGGTGGTAATAATAAAACCATAAAGTATGGCAAGGGCTATAACCAAAAGATCATTTTGGGAAATTTCATCTACTAACATTATTAAATTTTATAGTTTTGTATTCGTTTTCTTCAAAAGTCTGTTAAAATTCAGGTTTAGAAACTCATCGATCTGTTTCCCGATTTCTTGACGGTCTAAAACCTTAATTTTTACTTTGATCTCTTTTTTATATACATCTTTTACAATAACATAATAGTCAAATTCAAAAGTATTATAGAATCTTAAAATGATAAGAACAGCATATACTATAATCGTGGGGCCGATATAATACAAGTCATTTAAATTGGAAAAAAACATACAATAATAAGCCAAAGCGGTAGTCAGAGTAAAAACTCCGTTTTCAAGAAGATAGGTCTTCTTTTTTTTGAGTAAACCAAGTTCTGTAATTTCATTAAAACAGTATTGCCATCGTTTTGAACCATACTGAAACTGAACCTGATCCTGAGTAAGGGTAATGAACATAGTAATTAAAGATTATTAATAAAAGACAAGAAATAATTATACTGAATACCAAATTCAGCGATAATTAAAAGTGGTTTATATTCCTAAAAAAGCAACCATTAGCGGTCTCTATTTTTTGAATAAAACTCTCTTTCGCAATATTACGCATTCTATGTATTTTCTTTCTTACAAACCTCCTAATAGAATATAACTAACTGTTGTAATTAATTCTGAAATGTAAACTTTTACCTATATCCAATGGTGTAGACCGTTGATTTTATCTCTATTAGATTTCATTTTTCGTCTTAATGATAAAAAACAAAAAAGCCCTTAATCAGAATTTGTTTAAGGGCTTACCAATTATCTTCTTAGAATTAAACTATCCCAATCCGGAGGTCTTCAATTTTTGAAAGCGGAATCTCGGGATTGGCACCGGGTGACGCAGCAACTAAGGCACCTACAGCACAAGCAAAATCAATTGCGTCCTGAGGCTTTTTTCCGGTAAGCAATGAAGTAATCAAAGCAGCTAAAAAAGAATCCCCAGCCCCTACTGTATCAACAACTTTTACAGTATAACCGTAATTCTCATACAATTGATTCTCCCAAAGCAATACGGCACCATATTGCCCTCTGGTTACACAAATAGCATTCGTACTAGTTTTCTCTGCAATAAAATAAATATTTTCTTCCAGTGTGGTAAAAGGCGAATGCAGTGCTGCGGAAACTTCTAATAATTCTTCATCATTAAACTTTATAAAACTGGCGGCATGCATCAACTGTTCTAAAATCTCATAGGAATAATGAGGCTTTCTTAAATTGACATCAAAAACTTTATAAACATTTGTCTGTAACAATTCTTCAAGAGATTTTCTCGATATCTCATCCCGACAAACTAAACTTCCAAAAATCAAAACATCGGCATTCGCTGCCAAACTTCTGGCAAAATCACTCAAAACAATCTTATCCCAGGCCGCGGGATAATGAATGACATAACTCGCCGAACCTTTCTCGTTCAGGGTCACATGAACCAGACCGGTTGGAAAATCTTCTGACTTGATTATCGCTTCTGCTTCGAGTCCAAGATTTTTTATATGATTAATAATGGCAACACCATCTTCATCATTTCCCACACAGCTAATCATTGCTGCATTGCAGCCTAACGATTGCATTCGCAGGGCAACGTTTAATGGTGCGCCTCCAACCTTTTTTTCTGCAGCAAAAACATCCCAAAGTACTTCTCCGTAGGCAACTGCCTTTAGACTTTTTCCGTTACTCATTCTAAAAACAATTTTATATTAGCAAGTCTGTTTAACACACGGTAATATTGATTTCCTTCCTTAACAAAAGATTGTCTAACTCTTTTTACCGATGTGTCTAAAATACAACTATAAAATTAAACTTCGATCCGGGCAATACTAAAAACTGCTGGTTGATTTAAAAAATGATTCAATAGAAATGATGGTTTACGTCTTGTAATTTAGTTCATAGTGCGTTGCACTATGTTTGTGCTTTTAGGCTTTCAGCCTTTTTTATGGTTCTAGAACACTAATTCCAATAAATACAATCATCTAAAG
>NZ_CAGKLC010000153.1 GCF_903469665.1 Flavobacterium sp. UGB4466
AACTTAAAGGACTAAAAAAATAAAATCTCAACATTTTACATACTTCTTGTTATTTATTTAATTTTTAACAGAAAATATTAAACAATTGTTGATTGTCCAATGTGAACGTTATCATTATTAAAATAGAGTAAATCGTCTTTACTGAAGATAAAATTGGATACAAAGTCCCCTACTTCGTTTGTACCGAACTTTGAATCCGGTTTTAAATCAACGGTTACTACTTGAAATTCGATTGCTTTTTCGACTGCTTTATAAATCATGCCAGCTTCTTTCAACAGACCAAAATGTTCTAATAACATCGCCGCTGATAAAATTGAAGCAATCGGATTGGCGATGTTTTTTCCTTTCGCCTGAGGATATGAACCGTGTATGGGTTCAAACAAAGCATTCTTTTCACCTAAAGATGCTGAGGCTAATAAACCAATAGATCCCGTTATCACACTTGCTTCATCTGATAAAATATCTCCGAATAAATTTTCGGTCAAAATCACATCAAATTGTTTTGGATTTAGAATCAATTGCATTGCTGCGTTATCTACAAACAAAAAGTCTAAAGCGACATCAGGATAACTTTGGCCTACTTTCTGAACGACTTTTCTCCATAAACGGGAAGTTTCTAAAACATTTGCTTTGTCGACCATCGTAAGTTTCTTGCGTCGATTTTGTGCTGATTTAAAAGCCAAATGCGCAATTCTTGTGATTTCTTCTTCTGAATATTCACATAAATCGGAAGCGTGTGTACCTTCCTCATTTAAGGTTTTAGCTCCAAAGTAAGCACCTCCGGTTAATTCTCTGAAAATAGTAAAATCAGCACCATCGATAATTTCTCTTTTTAACGGAGAAGCATCAATGAGTGATTTATAAGGTTTTATCGGGCGAATGTTAGCAAACAATCCCAACTCCTTACGCAGTTTTAATAATCCTTGCTCCGGACGTACTTTCGCTGACGGATTATTATCGTATTTAGGATCTCCAATTGCTCCAAACAATACCGCATCTGTATTTAGACAAAGGTTTAATGTCTGCTCCGGCAAAGGATTTCCTGTTTTATCAATGGCAATAGCTCCCATAAGCGCCTCTTCAAAAACAAATTCATGATTGTACACCTCGCCAATAGCATGTAAAGCTTTTTTGGCTTGTAAAATTACTTCTGGTCCAATCCCGTCTCCTGGTAAAACTGCTATTTTCAAATTCATAACGTCTCGTTCTTTATGTATTTAAATCCTTTTTTCTTTAGTCTATTCTCTTTCTTCTATTCTCTTTCTTCTAAGATCTTTGCTCTCTTGAACTAGTTTCTGATTAATTCTCCCTGAATTTTAGCAGCTTCTATAATTTGATGAATATCTGCATCAATTACTTCCTTCTTAATATCGGCGAATTTCAAAAATTCAATGTATACGATATCCAGTTGTACTTTAGTAAGCTCGTAACCTACTTTTTTAGCGCGGTAAGCCAATGCAGCTCTTCCGCTTCTTGCTGTTAATATAATAGAGGACTCATTTACACCTACATCCAGCGGATCCATGATTTCATAAGTGGCTCTGTTTTTAATCACTCCATCCTGATGAATTCCGGAGCTGTGCGCAAAAGCATTTGCTCCTACAATGGCTTTGTTTGGCTGTACAATCATTCCCATACTTTCAGAAACTAAACGGCTCATCTCGTTTAATTCTCTTGTATTGATATTGGTGTCCAGATTTAGGTAAGGATGTTGTTTGAAGATCATTACAACTTCTTCTAAAGCTGTATTTCCAGCTCTCTCCCCTATGCCATTTATAGTACATTCAATTTGTCTTGCTCCGTTGATAGCACCTGCAATGGAGTTTGCGGTAGCCATTCCTAAATCGTTGTGACAGTGACAGGAAAGGGTTACATTTTCAATACCTTTCACATTTTCTTTTAGGTATTTTATTTTTGCTCCGTATTCTTCAGGCAAACAATAGCCTGTTGTATCCGGAATATTCAGTACTGTTGCTCCTGATTTAATTACTTCTTCGCAAACTTTTGCAAGGAAGGCATTATCGGTTCTTCCGGCATCTTCGGCATAGAATTCTACATCTTCTACGTAGGATTTGGCATGTGCTACAGCGAATTTTGCTCTTGCAATGATGTCTTCCGGAGTTGTGTTTAGTTTATGGAGTATGTGAGATTGAGAGGTTCCGATTCCGGTATGGATTCTAGGTTTCTTAGCGTGCTTTAAGGCAGCTGCAGCAACATCAATGTCGTTTTTTACGGCTCTTGTCAGACCGCAGACCGTTGCATTTTCTACAATTTTACAAATCTCAGAAACCGATAAAAAATCGCCTGGACTTGACACTGGAAAACCTGCTTCGATAATGTCAACTCCCATTTTATCAAGTCGTTCTGCGATAACTAGTTTTTGTTTCGTATCTAACTTACATCCTGGGACCTGCTCTCCATCGCGCAAAGTGGTGTCAAAAATTTGAACTTTCTCTCTATTCATATTCATTTATTTAATGTAATTTCACATCTTGATAACAAATATATATTGTACTTTGCCGGCACGAAATTCATTTTAATGAAATTATACTGTTCATAAAACATTTTAAAGCAGGTTAATTAACTAGAAACCAATAAGTTATATTATTATATTTTACAATGGCTAACCATCAAAAAGATTTCTTATTTGTATTAATAAAATCACTTTCTAAATCCGAAAAAAGACAATTTAAGATTTTTGCAAGTCGTTTAGAGACGAGTTCGAATACCAAATTCATCGAATTATTTAACATTCTGGATAAGTCTGAAACTTATGATGAAAAGCTGATTCTCAAGAGTGGTATTATTAAAAAGGTTCAGCTATCTAATTTAAAATCATACTTATACAAACAGATTTTAGTGAGTATACGCTTGAATATTCCGAGTCAGAATATTCGTTATCAGTTGCGGGAACAAATCGATTTTGCTGTTATTTTATACAATAAAGGTTTGTACAAACAAAGTTTGAAGATTCTGGACAAAACAAAACAACTGGCGCTTGAGAATGACGAGAAATACATGGCATATGAAATTGTAGAATTCGAAAAACTAATCGAATCGCAATACATTACCCGAAGTATTCAGGGACGTGCCGATGAATTGGTGATTCAGGCCAAAGAACTGAATTATCGCAACACCATTTCAAGTAAGTTATCCAATTTATCGCTGCAGTTGTACGGAATCATGCTAAAAACCGGCTATGTTAAAAGCGACGAAGAGTACAAATACATTGACGATTACTTCAATAAGCACATTTCAAAGCTGGACGAAAGTAAGTTTGGTTTTAGGGAAAAGTATTGGTTTTACAATGCTAATCTTTGGCGTAGTTTTCTGGTTCAGGACTTCTTAGCGAGTTATAAATATGCCTACAAATGGGTAAGATTGTTTTATGACAATCCTAATATGATTTATTTGAATCCTGTCTTTTTCTTAAAAGGGAATCATTATTTTCTAGAGTCGCTGTATATGTTGAAATACAAGTCGAATTTCAAAAAATATCTGACGCTTTTAGAAGAAACCATTGCTGATCCAAGGTTTCCGGTAAATGATAATATTGCGTCGCTTTCTTTTCTGTACGTTTATAATAATAAGTTGAACCTTCACATACTGGAAGGAACTTTTGCTGAAAGTGAATATCTAATTCCGGAGATTCTGCAAAAGATAAAACTTCACAGCGAACATCTTGATGAGCATCATGAGATGTTGTTTTACTATAAAATTGCCTCTATTTATTTTGGTACTGAAAAGTACAATGAATCGATTAATTATTTGGATAAAATCATCAACAATAAAAATCTGTCGATGCGTGAAGATTTAATGTGCTTTGCCAGACTTTTATCCTTGATTGCGCATTACGAATTGGGTAAGGATTATTATCTGGAAAATCATTTGAAGAACACGTATAAGTTTCTCTTGAAAATGAATGATTTACATGAGGTTCAGAAAGAGATTATCAAGTTCATGAAAAATCTGAATAACTTCTACCCTGCCGATATAAAAAAGGAGTTTATCAAGATGAGGACTCGTTTTATCGAACTGGAGAAAAATACGTATGAGAAAAGAGCCTTTTTATACCTTGATATTATTTCATGGCTGGAAAGTAAAATTGACAACAGGAAGATCGCCGACATTATTAAAGAGAAGGCGAAGCTGAACAGTCGATAGCATCTAGATAATTAGAGAATTAGAAAATGTGATAGGGAACTAATTATCAAATTTTCTAATTATCTAAATTAAGATTTTAAAAACCAGTCTGGTTTGTTCTGAACAAGATGAAATCTATTCCCCTTATTCTATAATATTAGAAGTCGTTACATAAAAATCTTTATCTACTTCTACTTTACGTGATTCATCAGTAGTTTTTTCTGATTGCCATTCGGTTGTTGGTTTTAACCATGTTTCAACTCCGTTTAATTTTACTCTCACGGGCATGTCAAATTTAGAGACACAATTGGTCCAGTGGTAACCGAAAGTTCCGTTTTTAAACATATACTCAAAAACCGGGATCTTTGTTGTGGTCAAATATTGAGCATATACTCTATTAAAATTAATTCCGGATTGTGTGTTGATGTAATCCTCGATTTGCTTGCTTGTCACAGTTTGGTGATAAAAAGTCTTATTTAAACCTCTTAAAATCGATTTCCATTTGGCATCATCATTTATGATCTGACGCATCATGTGCAGCATGTTAGCTCCTTTTGGATACATATCGCCTGACCCCTCGTTGTTTACGTCATAATTACCAATGATAGGTTTATCGTTCTGAATCCCTTTACGGCATCCAATTACGTACTCTGCAGCAGCATCTTTTCCGTAGTAATACTCCAGGAAAAGACTTTCTGAATAATTAGTAAAACTTTCATGGATCCACATATCGGCAATGTCCTTGTACGTGATATTGTTGGCAAACCATTCGTGACCAGATTCATGGATGATGATAAAATCAAATTTTAATCCCCAGCCTGTTCCGCTTAAATCACGTCCTAAATAACCATTTTTATAGCCATTCCCGTAAGTCACACTACTTTGGTGTTCCATTCCCAGATAAGGTACTTCAACCAGCTTGTAACTGTCTTCATAAAATGGATAAGGTCCAAACCAGTTTTCAAAAGCTTTTAGCATTTTTGGTACATCTTTGAACTGTTCTTTTGCCAAAGCAAGATTGTCTCTTAAAACATAATAGTTACAATCTAAATCTCCTTTTTCGCCTTTGTATACTTCTGAGAAATTAACATAATCCCCAATATTGATGTTTACACCATAGTTGTTGATGGGATTTGAAACATACCAGTTGAAGGTTTTAGTTCCATCCTTTTCCTTTTTAACGCTTTTTAATCTTCCATTTGAAACATCGGTAAGATCTCCGGGAACGTTTACGCTGATCATCATGTTCTCGACTTCATCGTACATATGATCTTTGTTCGGCCACCATACACTTGCTCCCAGTCCCTGACAGGATGAAGCGATAAAATCTTTACCGTTTTTGTCCTTTTTCCAGCTGATTCCACCGTCCCAGGGTGCCTTAACGGCTTCTCTTGGTTTTCCGGTAAAACTCACTACCACTTCTTTGGTATCACCTATTTTTTGCTTTTCAGTCAGCGTAATAAAAAAGGCATTTCCATCTCTCTTAAACTGTAATTCTTTTCCCCCCTGTGTTACTTTCGTAATTTGCATAGGTTCCTGCAAATCAATCTGCATCTTGTCGTATGGGGTTAAAACAGTATAACGGATTGTATTCGAACCTGAAATTGTTCTCTCTTTTGGGCTCACTTTTACATCAAGATGATAGTATTTTAAATCCCACCAGGCTCTTTCTTTTGTAATGCTTCCGCGTAAAGTGTCCTGATGTGTAAAAGTAGTTTCTGACTTATTCAAAAGTCCTTGTGCATTGGCAGTAAAGCCAAATAGAAAGGCGATACAGACGCCACCTAAGTATTTTTTCATATGAAGCAGATATTTTCTTTTAGTCGAAATTAAGAAGGCTTTTTGAGCCGTTTACACTTCAACAAATGTAAACATTCGAATCAAGTTTTGACTGATTTTATAGTGAGGATTCTAAAAATTAATGTTAAAATTCGTTTATTCTTCTGTATTTTAGCCTATCAAATTCATATATGTTATTTATGAGAAATCTTAAAATTACTATCCTGCTTTGTTTGATGTGCTCGATCACAACTTATTCGCAAAATATTCTTATTCCAAGAACTATTCAAAAAGTTAATATTGATGGCAATTTATCAGATTGGAAGACTCCTTTTCTTGGGCCTTTTGTGGTTCATGATTCCGGAAAAAAGGCGACTCAGGATACGTATGTTTCTTTTGCATGGGACAATGATAATCTGTATATGGCCTATCGTTCGATTGATTCTAAAATTATGGGTAAGGCACAGCAAAAAGATACTGAAATTTTTAATACTGATGATTTAGTTGAAATTTTTATAGATCCGGATGGTAATGGGGAGAACTATCTCGAAATCGGCGTGAATGCCTACTCTTCTTATTATGATTTACTGTTAAAGTGTATCTCACCAGCTTGTGGCGGATGGAACATGAGTATAGCGTTTGATGTTTTGGGATTGGAAACACAAAGCAAAATAACAAACGAAGGATTCAATACCGAAATTAAAATTCCCTTCTCGAGCCTGAATACGATTAAAAACGGTAATTTTTCAACACCAAAAGCGGGAACTAAGTGGCGAGGAAATGCTTTTAGAATTGATTACGGTAATACCACTGAATATCTTGCTTTACAAGCTTATAAAAGTTCTAGATTTGGTTTTCATCAACCACAGGAGTTTGCTGTTTTTGAGTTTACTGAATAGAGGGATTTTCAATTCATTTTAATTCTGCCAGGAATGAAATAATTATAGTTAAAAATTAAATACATTTTTGAGAAAGCTCCATCGGAGCGTTATATTTGATGATCTACAGGTAATATATATGCCGCCCCGCTGGGGCTCTCGTGAGAGGTGATAGTTTTTTTAGAAATATTTCGTCCCGTTGGGACTTTTCATTGAAACTAAAAAATACTGACATTATCAGTTCATGGATAATTTTGTTTAACCAAATATTTGTAAATTCTTGATTTGGAAGACTGGCTGTATTTCCTTTATTTTAAAATAATTAGTATAATTCACTAGGAAATTAAAGGTACTATTATTTTGTTTCATGAGATAAATTTCAAAAATAGATTTATTACTTTCAAAATATACATTTTGAAAAAACTTGTCATTTGAATCGCCATAAAATTTATAAGTTTCTATAAACATTAAAATGCCTTTCTTAAAAACCTCTGGAGTCGAGAAGTCTTTCGGAAGAAATATATTTATAAAACTATTATTATCTATATAC
>NZ_CAGKLC010000154.1 GCF_903469665.1 Flavobacterium sp. UGB4466
TATTAATAATATCTATGTAGGGCAATATTTCATTACAGTTATTGATGCAAATGGCTGTAAAATTGATAAAAGAGACTTAGACAAAGTAGATCCTCTCTTTATTAAATTAACTCAGATCAACATTGTAAAATGTTACGGAGATGCAACAGCCAGTGTGAAAGCAATTACTTCAGGAGGGCTTCCGGGTTATTATTACAAATGGTATGATGCAACTAATTCTGCACTGATCATTAGCGAAAATGAGACTTTAATGAATGCTAAAGCGGGAACTTATTATGTTATTGCAACAGATTCTTTTGGAAAATCGATAAAAAGCGAAACGATTACAATCACTGAGCCTACTCCGCTTGACAATTCGCTTTCCTCTGAATATACCCGTTGTGGTGATGGAAACGATTGGACAATTACCTCAGCCGCATTACAAGGTACAGCTCCTTACTCTTACTTATGGAGTACAGGCGCCAGAACTGCTAATTTAGTAGACGTTCCTCCAGGAAATTATTCTTTATTGGTAACGGATACTAATGGCTGTACCATTACAAAAACAATTACACTAATTGCTCCACCGCATCTGGCAGCGTCCGAAGTAATTAAGATCCCAACTTGTTACGCCGGTTCTGATGCTACCATTACTGTGACTCCTATAAACGGTATTGCCCCTTACACCTATTTGTGGAATACGGGAGAAACATCAAATATACTAAGCAATGCCTCAGCAGGAGAATATACCGTTGCTGTTTCCGACAGTAAAGGCTGTATCATCAATCATACCTATACCATTGTTAATCCACCGAAAGATGTTATTAATATCGGAGAAGATGTGACTTTATGTTTTGATCAGACTTTAACCATTAATGCCACAATTAATGACGATAAAGCGACGTATTCCTGGACCTCCGATAAAGGTTTCAAGAGCAATAAAGCTATAATTACGGTTTCTGAACCTGCAAATTATACCGTTGTAGTTACCAACAAATTGGGTTGTGAAGCTACAGATACCCTCAAAATTTCAAGTCAGAATACCCCAATTAGTGCTGAATTTGCCCTATCGAGTCAGGTATTCAAAAACGAAAAATTCATAATCGTTGACATCAGTAATCCTGACGCCGATGAAATCGAATGGGTAATTCCTACCAGTGCAACCGTAATCTCCAAAAACAAAGATTTTGCCGAAATCAGTTTCAGTCAGGCCGGCGAATATGACATCACGCTGAACACTAAAAAAGGAAACTGTACTGCTTTTCAAACTAAGTCAATCTTAGTGACTGAAGGAGAATATGAAGAAAACAATCCGGACGATCAGACTTTCAAGAAATTTGATCTGAAAATCTATCCAAATCCGTCAAAAGGAACTTTTACTGTAGATGTACTGCTGGATAAAGTAATGCCGGCACATGTCAAGGTTTATAATTTGACCAACAACTTACTGATAGATTCAAAAACACAGGAAGGCAAAGACAATTACCTGTTCAACTTTAGTTTGACAGGTCTTCCTTCCGGAATATATTTTGTCTTATTCGAGTCACAGCAAGGAAGTAAATTGAGAAAAATCATTATTCAGTAAACTCTAATTTATCCAGCAAGCCAAAATTATAAATTTCAAATACTAATGGAAATCAAGAAAACAATCTTGGTTTCCATTCCCCATAAAGAATGATTTTAAAAAGAATAATTTTAATTACACTACTGCTTTTCACCGGTACCTTTGCTTTTTCGCAAAACTTTAATGTACAGGAGCTAGGCAAAGCGAAACTAATAAATGTCAGTGGTGGTGTATCAGCCAATACGGTATTCTATTCCGGTAATGCCACACGAGAGCCCTTCAGTTATTTTTTGAACGGAAACATCAATTTCAATATTGCCAATCTGTACAACATTCCGCTTTCGTTTTCCTATACCAATCAAAAATTCGGATACAACAAACCTGTTTTAATGAATCGTCTGAGCATACATCCTTCGTATAAATGGATTACTGCTCATATTGGAGATGTAAGCATGACCTTCTCCCCTTACACTTTAAGCGGTCATCAATTCACAGGGTTTGGAGTAGATTTGACTCCACAAGGAAAATTCAAAATCAGTGCGATGTACGGGCGATTATTGAAAAGTAACGAATTTAATTCTGCTTATCCTGATATTCTGCCTGCCTATAAAAGATTCGGGTATGGATTTAAAACCGCTTATTCCCTGGAGAAAATAAACCTGGGGCTTACCCTGTTTAAAGCAAGAGATCAGATCAATTCTTTAAACAACCCTGTACCCTTTGAACTGGATGTTGCTCCAAAGGAAAATGCTGCCATTAGTTTTGAAACTAATTTTAAACTTTTTCAAAAACTACAAATCTCTACCGAATATGCCAGCAGTAGTATCACTGAAGATTTAAGAGTTGTGGCAAGTGGAAAAGCAAAAGGAGTTTCCTCTTTTCTATTGGGTAGAAACAGTACTACCACTAGTTATAATGCCTTTAAAGGACAATTGGCTTACCCGGCCGGAAAAGGAACTTTAGGATTAGGTTACGAACGAATTGATCCTAACTACAGAACTTTTGGAGGATACTATTTTAATAACGATTTAGAAAATGTAACCGTTAATGCGACTCAAAATCTGTATAAAGATAAAGTGTCGCTTGCTTTAAACTTAGGACTTCAGAAAGACAATTTAGAAAAGCAGAAAGAAAGCCAGATGAAACGTTTGGTCACCTCAGCTAATGTCGATTTGAGACCCAATCAAAAATTAAACCTGAACCTGAACTACTCTAACTTTCAATCGTTCACCAACAGCCGTAATCAGTTTGACTACATCAATCAGGTTTCAAATTACGAGTATTTGGATACTTTGAACTTCAGACAAGTGAACCAAAATTTAGGTCTGACGGTAAATTATCTATTAAAAAATGATAAACGCCTAAAAAAGGCAATTAGTGCCAATCTCTCTATGCAGGATGCTGTAAACCAACAACAAGGAAAAACAGTTGCGGGTGGAGCCTCTACCTATTACAACTCAGCCCTTACTTATTCTCTGGGTTATCCTCAAAAAGAACTAAGTTTCAACGGTTCCTTAAACAATACCTATGGACAAACAGACGGTGGAACGAATTTTATTATCGGACCAACAGTCGGAGCCACCAAATTATTTTTTGATAAAAAACTGAATGCGACCGCCTCGACCAGTTACAATACTAGTTATAACAATGGTCAGAAGCAAAACGACATCTTCAACTTCAGATTGAACGGATCTTACATTTATCTTGAAAAACACAATTTCAACATGAGTGTCATCACACTATTTAATAAAACAGCCACCAGTAAAAACAATGACTTAACCGCTACATTGTCTTATACCTATTCTTTCGACAAAATCAAAATGCGTCCGAAAAGAGAACCAAAAACCGACGAGGATATGAATCTTACTTCTATTCTAAAAATAAATCTTAACGGAAAAATTTTAGAAGGAACACGTGATCAGATTACTGCTCAATTAAAAGAGATGCAATTGGCACTAAACCCATTACCGGAAAAAGAGAGCACAAATTTAGAACATTTACTCACTCTGGCTTCCCTTACACCGGATGACAAACAGTTCAAAGAAAAAGTACTAGACTATCTCGAAGCTTACAACATCGAAGCAGAAAACGTAAAAAAATTCAACGAATACCTTCTTGAAGCCGCCAAAAAATTGGAGGCGGAAATGAAAAACAAAGATTCAAATCTGGAAAGTGCTTATGTTACGGCCTTAGGAAAGGTAAACAGCCACAAACTGCATGGTGTGAGTGAAGAAAATAACACTGATAAAGCAGCTTTCAAATCCTATCAGAAATTAATAGAAAGAAGCAATAAAAATCGCGATCAGCTTACACGTCACCGATGGATGCTCAAAGAAATTTCGGTATTGACTAAACTGCCGGCTGCCGAAATACAGCAAAATCCCGCTGCAGTAGTTTTTAGCGCAGAACAAATTGAAGAAGCTTTTAAATCGATAAAAGACAAAAAAACCGGTCCTGAAATAATAGCCGCTATCGAAATCAAAATGATACCGTTTTATCATGATCTGGCTCTCAAAAATGCAAACATTGATGAAATCGATCTTAATCATATTCAAAAATAATAAGGAGTCAATACCTACTTACTAACCTGACAAAAAATGGATAAAATTCAATTACCCAAAATGCTGAAAAACTTACACCTGTACCTGCTGTTGCTCTGCTCCCTAATAGGATTTGAGGGCTTTGCACAAACTTTCCCAATTTCGGTTACGACCCAAATTACGCAGCCATCCCCTATTTACCTGAGCAAATACGCTGATGCGACTACTATAAACAGTCCCATTAAAATTCAGTTGCTGCTCAACGATTTGACCATTTCCAATCGTCAGGTTCGATTAAAAATATACTTTCAGGGTAACGGAGTTTCGTTCAGCAACAACGATTTTGTTGTAGGAGCAAAACCACTGTACCTCGAAGGAGGATTTCCATTGCAATTAACTAATGTTGATCTGGCTCCTTACTTTCAATACCAAAACCTTCTAGGATTAAATCCAAATCAATATGCACAGCCTTTACCCGAAGGAATCAGTAACTTTTATGTGGAGGTATATGATTTTGCTACAGGAAAAAAACTGTCCAGAAAAACAGGTACAACTACGGTTATTTTTCAAAACGAACCACCCTTCCTAAACCTGCCTTTACACAATGCTTCGATCATGCAGCAGAACCTGCAGAACATTGTTTTCAGCTGGACACCGCGAAGCATCAACGTAAGTAATGTGGAATACGAATTTTCATTGGTCGAGATTTGGGACAATTACACTCCGGTGCAAAATGCCTTTGCTTACTCGCCTCCGTTGTATACTACCACAACCAAAATGACTACGCTGCAATACGGCATGAGTGAACCTCAACTGATTCCCGGCAAAAAATACGCCTGGCGCATCAAAGCAAAAGCCATTCAGGGAGCCGAAGAAATTGGTGTATTTAAAAACAACGGTTATACCGAAATCTTTGCTTTTACTTACGAAATATTCTGTACCTCTCCCCTTGCCATTAAAACCGAAAGCATCGGTCAGGATCAGGCCAGGATCAACTGGAGCGGAAACATCGACAACTTTGACTATCAGGTAAACTATCGTGAGAAAAATTCGGGTTCGGAATGGTACAAAGCCGTAACTCCGCGAGAAAATATTACGCTTAGTAATTTAAAACCTAACACCGTATACGAATATACCGTAGGATCGTCCTGTGATGTCGGCAAATATATTCACAGTTCAATATATGAATTCACCACCATTGCGAGAGACGAGATTGTATTTCAAGGCTGTGGTATCAAGCCGGATCCGAGAGATCTTGCTAACCAAACCCCACTTCCCGAACTTTTCTCGAATGATGTCGTTACAGCGGGAGATTTTCCTATTGTAGTTTTAAAAGCAACCGGAAGTAATGGTAATTTCTCAGGAGAAGGTTATGTAACCCTTCCTTTCCTGGAGAAATTCAGAAAACTTATTGATGCTGCTGATGCCTTAGGTGCAAAAGATGAAAATGGAGTTTCAAAAGGAAACCTTAGCGAAAATACCCGAATCAGAATTACATTCAATAATATTGGTCTTAATAGCGATTTTAAACTAATTTCAGGAGAAATTATTGCGGCATATGATCCTACCTGGAGCGGTATCTCTGATTTAGATGGTGTCATCAATGACGCTTTTGGTGACGCCGGAAATGTGGTCAATCAGGACATCCAGTTTCCTATAAAATCCGTAGTAAAAAATCCTGATGGAAGCATTACGATAACAGGTCCGGATGATGTTAAAGTTAACTTGCCAAAAACGGTAAACGACATTATAATAACGGATAAAAACGGTAAACAATATGCCGTTCCTGCTAATGCTCCTGCCGGAAATATCGAAAAAACAGGACAACTCGCACCGGGAGGAATTCCAAATTCCAAGAATACAAACGGAATGGGATCTGGTGGAAGTATCACAGAAATTTCTTCTCCAGACGTAAATGTAATTTTCTCTAAAGGCAATGGATTTTATGCTTTTGATAATGCTCCAACAGCAGCAAACGGAAGCTTGGATAAAACTTACGAAACAATCCCTCTAAAAAGTGGCGGCACGTACAATGTAAATTTGAAAGCCATTTCAGACAGTCCCGCTAAAACGGATATTGTAATCGCAACTGCCAACTTCAAAAACGGAAAAACCAAAAAAGACATTGTTTTTAAAACTCAAAATGGTACCGCTATTGACAGTACTCAAATTGTTTGGAACAATAATGTCGCAACACTAACCCTGAAAAGAACTTTAGATTTTGCTAAAGAAACGGTTATTGCAACGGTTAAGGCTGCTGCATCAAAAGATCCAAAAGAAACTGTCGGGAAATACGATATTGCCGGAGCGATTGATTTATGGCATCTGACCAATAAAAAAGTAAATGTAACACTGGTTAGCGTTAATAATGCGCCATTACCAAGCAATGTAATCGGGCAGTTAAATGCAATTTATGAACCAGCCGGAATAACATTTGACCTTAATACCATAAATGTAACCTTAGACAATACCTGGGGCGAGAGCATTGAAACCAGCGACAGTGACTTACTAAACACCTATACACCGGACCAACAGCAAATCACCAATAATCTAAAAGCAAAATTAGGTTCCGATTATAAAAAAGACACCTATTACGTAATTTATACCGGAGCTCCTTCCGATAAATCAAACCTTCTGGGCTTTATGCCGCTGAAGCGACAATATGGTTTTATTTTCAACAAAACCAATACCGTTCGTACATTAGCGCACGAATTAGGTCATGGTGTCTTTGGATTGAAGCATCCATTTACAGAGTATAACACTTCTACAACCACAGATCTTTTAATGGATTATGGTACTGGAGTACTTTTAAGCCATAACGACTGGCAGGTACTTCACGCTCCCGGATTACAATTGTATCCGTTTATTCAGGGGGATAGTGATGGGGAATATAGAATAAATGAGTTAATTTCTGGAATAACCTTAGATGATTTAAGCTCATTCAATGAGAACGAAGTACCATTTTTAACTAAAACCGGTGAAGTTCTAAAACTTAAAAAAGAAGATTTTAGAGACATTTCTTTTAATCAAAATGGGACAATTTTTGCATTTACTAAAATTGAATTATTAAAAGGCGAAAGATACTTATCGGCTGTGCAAAAAAAGGATTCAAAAATCTTTTCTGGTTTTTCATCTGATGTGGAAAAAGATGATACTTTCTTTAAATTTTCTTACAACTCTAAAAACTTTGATTATGTATACAT
>NZ_CAGKLC010000155.1 GCF_903469665.1 Flavobacterium sp. UGB4466
GCTTTAATTGTTGCGTAATCGATAATTTTTTATGATTTTTGAGTACTATTAATTCCAAAAATGATGGAACGTATTATGAGAGAAAATGACATGTTAGAAAAAGAAGAGATTTTTTCTAAAGTATTACGAGCAGGAAGAAGAACTTATTTCTTTGATGTGAGAGCTACTAAAGCTGATGATTATTATATCACAATTACCGAAAGTAAAAAATTTACCGAGGAGGATGGTTCTTTTCATTTTAAAAAACACAAGATCTACTTGTACAAAGAGGACTTTAGTGCTTTTGCCGAAATACTTGAAGAAATGACTTCCTATGTCCTGAACCACAAGGGCGAAGAAGTAATCTCTGAAAGGCATCAAAAAGATTTCAAAAAAGAATATGGTTCTGATAAACCTGAAGGACAAAGAACTAGTTTCACTGATATAGATTTTGACGATATTTAGTCGACGGAAGACTTTTTTTAAAGTATAAGTCCATAGTGTTTTGCATTTTGGACTTTTTTTAAATACATAAACTCTACCAATTTGGTAGATATTTATTTACGCTTTAAAATAAGCAATTCAACTATCCTGATAAAAAAGCAACAATGGAAATACAGCTATTAATTCTGCCAGGTCTTGGAAATTCGGGAGACAAACACTGGCAAACGTTTTGGCATGAGAAATTTAAAAACTCAACCCGCATCGTTCACGACGAATGGGATGAGCCTATTCGCGCAGAATGGCTTGAGCGTTTAGAAGAAGAAATCTCCAGACTTAATGGTCCGACAATACTGGTAGCACACAGCTTAGCTGTTTCACTTGTCCTACATTGGACACAGAGCCATAACAATCCAAACATAGTGGGTGCCTTACTAGTTGCACCTGCCGATGTAGATTCACCTGCACATACACCGGAATCTATACGAAACTTTTCACCAATGCCAACCTCAAAACTGCCTTTTCCTTCTATTGTCGTAGCGAGCGAAAATGATCCTTACGCGACTTTTGAGCGAAAAAAACACTTTGCCGAAATGTGGGGAAGCGATCTTGTCAATGTGGGACAAAGAGGACACATCAACTCCGATTCGGATTTAAAATATTGGGAAGAAGGACAATTAATTCTGGAGCAATTGATAGAGAAAATAAAATAGTCTTCAGTCGCAGCCTGCATACTGTAAACTGCATACTGTAAACTGTGACTGAAGACTGCGACTGAAGACTGCGACTGTAAACTGTGACTGTAAACTGTGACTGTAAACTGTGACTGAAGACTGTGACTGAAGACTCTAAACTAACCTATACGCAGTCCGTTTTCTATTTTAAAATCGGGAGCCAGCAAAATAACATCTCCCTCCTTGCCTATTGCGCCAAGAACCAAACATTCGCTCATAAATTTCCCGATTTGCTTTTTGGGAAAATTGACTACTGAGATAATTTGTCGGTTTAACAAATCTTCTTTTTTATAATGTGCCGTTATTTGGGCTGATGATTTACGGATTCCTATTTCGGAACCAAAATCAATGGTAAGCTGGTAGGCTGGTTTTCTGGCTTCGGGAAAATCATTTACTTCTATAATTGTTCCGACACGCATATCAGTTCTTTCAAATTCACTCCAGGTTAAATCCATTTTTGTTTTACTATTTGATATTTTACAAACCTATTAATTTTAGTATTACAACCGCCAATTCCATAACTGTTTTTTTGAGTTGTTTTCCTTAATTTAGAAATCATATTGTTGTTCTGATCTCAAAAAAGAAAATATACTCCAAAAATTAAAAACAAGTCTATATCCTTTCTTTTACAGAAATTTAAAGTTATTTTTGAAGAACTTATTTCCACAAAATGGCACGAACTCCTTCTAATATGATTCCTCTTGGAACAATTGCTCCAGATTTCAAATTAAGAGATACCAATTCGAATAATGACTATTCATTTGACGATTTGAGAGGCTCAAAGGGTACTTTGATTATGTTTATTTGTAACCATTGCCCATTTGTACTTCATGTCATCAAAGAGGTTGTTATGATTGCTAATGATTATCGTGTACAAGGAATTGGTGTAATTGCCATTTCAAGCAACGATATTGAGAAATATCCGCAAGACGGTCCTGAGTTAATGACTGACTTTGCTTTTCAGAACAAAATCGATTTTCCCTATTTGTACGACGAAAGCCAGGAAGTAGCCAAAGCCTACGAAGCGGCTTGTACTCCCGATTTTTATTTATTTGACAATCAGGACCGATTGTTTTACCGTGGCCAGTTGGACGATTCAAGACCGGGAAACGGAATTCCGTTAAGCGGAAGTGATCTTCGCAGTGCAATTGACGCTCTTATTTACAATAGAAGTTTGAAAGATCCACAAAAACCAAGTATTGGCTGCAACATCAAATGGAAAACAACGCTTTAGTGTTTTCAAAAAGTTTGCGTATCTTTACAAATCCAATTAATTATTTCCACAGTGACTACTATAAATCTATTTACAGTTTCTCCGGTATCGCTTTCTCGCACGAGAAGAGCGTACTCGACTGTATTTATTTCACATAGTAAGGCCTTTATCAATTAGACCTCCGTCTATTTCAATTTTTTCTCTCAGACGGAGGATTATTTTTTAATTTTCAGTTTACAATTTTCAGTTTTCAGCGGCAGTCTCCATTTACAGACCGCTAGCAATGACTGTAGCTCTAATTTGCATCTGAAAATTCTACACAGTCAACCCACAATAAATTAGAATAGATATGAAACCAACACCTACATTCTGTAAGTCAGATTATCAATTTTTAAGAGAATTGATACTAAAAAGTAAAAACGCAACCAATGCCAAAGAAATCGGGCAGCTTTCACACGAATTGGACCGCGCTATCATCCGTAAAGAAAGTGAATTAGACAGCAGTACTATACGCATCAATTCACATGTTATTATTGAAGATGTAAAAGCAAAAAAACAAATGAAAATTCAAATTGTCCTGCCTTCATTTGCGGACGTAAAAGAGGGTAAAATATCAATATTAGCGCCACTAAGTGTTGCTATTATTGGCTTTAAAAAAGACGACGTTGTCGATTGGGAATTACCGGCCGGTATAAAAACTTTAAAAATAGCAGCGGTCGACAATTCTTCTGAAAACGCTTCTTAATTTTCTAAACACCTCCCGCGTGAAGGTGTTTTTTTATGCTCCCTTTGGAGCAAAAAAAAAACTATCCAAATAATATGAATAGTTTTTATGCTTTTCAAATATCAACTCCTTACAATTGAGAAGTTATATAATTGGATATTAAAGCGATCTGAGTATCGTCTACCTTCGCTTTTTTCTGCATTCTTACCAGAATTGGTTTCCAGTCTTCCTGACTAAATTTCTTCGGATCGTATAGTTTGTGACATCTTGCACAACTGTTTTCGTACAAGTTTTTACCTTCTGCCAATGCAGGAGTTAGTTCTGTAGTTTTTGCCGTCTCAGTTGCAGCCGGAGTGGCTGTTGCAACCGGAGCCGCTTTTTTTGTACCGCACGAAACGATAAGCAACGTCACAGCGGTTAAAGTTAAGATCCTTAATTTCATTGTTCTTGTTTTTTAAAGTAAATATAAAAAAAATCCCATTCGGCTAGCGAATGGGATTGCTATTTAAAACAATACTAAATTGCTGTAAAGTCTTATTTTACGTCCATTAATTCAACGTCAAAAATCAAAGTTGCGTGTGGTGGAATAACTCCTCCTGCACCTGAAGCTCCATAAGCTAAATCAGATGGAATTACAAAGCGAGCTTTGTCCCCTACTTGTAATAAAGCAATACCTTCGTCCCATCCTTCAATAACCTGACCCTGACCTAATCTAAATTCGATCGGTTTTTTACGTGGGTAAGAGGAATCAAATACTTTTCCGTTTTCTAAAGAACCTTCGTAATGTACTGCAACAGTTTTACCTGCTTCCGCTTTTTTACCTTCTCCTTTTTGAATCATTTTATAACGTAATCCACTGTCAGTTTTATCAAAACCTGCAGCCAATTGCTCCATCTTTGCTTCTGATTCCGCTTTTAAAGCAGCATCACGCTTCAAACGAGCTCCTTTTAAAGCGATAAAAGCTTCGATTGCATTCCATTTTTGAGCTTCCTCACCTACTCTGATGATTTCTACTGCATCAAGATTATCTCCCTGAGCTACAGCGTCAACAACATCCTGTCCTTCGATTACATGACCAAAAACGGTATGTTTTCCGTCTAACCATGAAGTTGGAACGTGAGTAATGTAAAATTGAGAACCGTTACTTGCCGGACCTGAATTTGCCATTGCTAAAACTCCCGGACGATCGTGTTTCAAGCTTGGGTGAAACTCATCATCAAATTTGTATCCAGGATCTCCGGTTCCAGTTCCTTTTGGACATCCTCCCTGAATCATAAAATCAGGAATTACTCTGTGAAAAGTCAATCCGTCATAGAATTTTTGTCCTTGAGGTTTTACTTTATTTTCCATATTTCCTTCTGCAAGAGCTACAAAATTCCCTACGGTCCCAGGTGTTAAATCGTGTGCAAGTTTTACTAAAATCGAACCTTTACTAGTGTTGAATTTAGCGTATATTCCGTTTTCCATCGTTATTATTTTTTATTTGATTGCAAATTTACAAATTAATTTTATATCAATTTATGCTTTCTGTTTTTTAGACCCGAAGCTTCGGGATGATTTATAAGTAAGACCATAAACCGTAAATGCCAGTGCCGATAATCCAACACATCCAATGGTTACGGCATGCCATCCGCCCAGTTTCCACAACAACAATCCGTAAGCCGATCCGGCTGCTGTTCCTAAAAAGCTAAACGACATAAAGACGGTATTCAATCGGTTTCTGGCTTCCGGAAGTAAGGAATACACGCGGGTTTGGTTTGAAATATGCACTCCCTGAATTCCGATATCAATAAATACAATTCCAATCGCAATTCCGATCACACTTTCTATTGAAAAATAAAAAACCAGAAAACTAATTAAGATCAATAAACAACCGTAACCTACCGCAATTCTTGAGTTTCCTTTGTCTCCCATTTTTCCTACTAACGGCGCTGCCAAAGCTCCTGAAGCTCCCACAATTCCAAATAGTCCAATTGTAGCACTGTTAAAACCAAATGGTTCTCCCGAAAGCAGTAAAACCATAGTGGTCCAAAAAGCTCCAAATTGTGCAAAACTAAACACATTTATCAGTGTCGCTTCACGCAGAACCGGCTGTGTTTTTATAAGTGTAAAAAGGGATTGAATTAACTGTCCGTAAGTTCCCTGAAATTGAGGTTTATTCACCGGGAATTTATTCTGAATCACAAAAAAGATCAGTAAACAAATTCCGGCAGCAATATAAAACATAGATCTCCAACCCAGCAACTGACCGATAAACCCGCTTAAAGTTCTGGAAAGCAATATCCCCACAAGCAAACCGCTCATGATGGTTCCAACTACTTTTCCACGTTGTTCAGGCGCACTTAAAGATGCTGCCAATGGTAAAATTAACTGTGGTACGATTGAAGTAATTCCGATTAATAACGAAGCTACCTGCAAAAGGAAAAAACTTTTTGCCGTTGCCGCAATAATCAAAGCAATTACAGAAGCAAAAGTGGTGAATAAAATTTGCTTTTTACGTTCGATTTTATCTCCCAGCGGAACCATGAAAAACAGCCCTATAGCATAACCCGCCTGGGTTAAATAGGTTATTGTTCCCGCACTGGCTTCAGGAATTTTAAATTCGTTGGCAATTAAAACAATTAAAGGCTGACAGTAATACAGATTTGCAACTATAAGTCCGGTGCAAGCTGCCATAAATAAGACATTCGTTTTGGATAAATTCATTTTGCAAAAATACCAATCTAATTATTACCAAAACTTTAAAAAAATTATAATTTTTAAAGGTTTCAAAGCCAATTCGGTTCCTATTTTATAGCTTTTAATGGACTTTAAGCTCTTACGATTGTATAAAATCTTCTCGCATTGGACTAAAAACATCTGTCAGAAGTCCGCTTTCCAGACAAACTACTCCATGAATGGCATGAGGTGGAATGTAAAAACTGTCTCCTTCTTTTAGAGTTTGGGTTACACCATTAATAGTAACATCAAATTTACCACTGGAAACATAGGTAACCTGAGAATGATAGTGCTCGTGTAAAACTCCGATTCCGCCTTTCTCAAAATGTACATTTACCAACATCACTCTTTCATCGAAAGCCAGAATTTTACGTTTGATTCCTTCTCCTACGATCTCCCACTCAATTTCATCTCCTTTTATAAACTCTTTACTTGTTTTAAAATGCTGCATTTTCTCCGTGTTTAATTATCTTTTCGTTTCTTGCAAATTCCATTAATCGGTTAACGTCTTTTCGTTCCGGCTATTTGTATCAAATTTAAGCTAATCTGTTTTCTTATTGATTACTTCTAAATTAATTCTTTAAAAATAAACTTTTCATCATAATCAACTTCTGACTTTTGCAAAAAGTGAATATACTCGTCTCTGAATGTTTTCTTTTTGTGGTGTGCTTCCTGGTTTTCAATATACCTGATTACAGTACTTAGTTGAGATTTACTGTATGAAAACGCTCCATAACCTTCCTGCCATTGAAAATGACTTTTAGACAATTTATTACTATTGATCCATTTTGAGGAATCCTGTTTAATATTTTTCATCAAATCAGAAATTGATTGCGCAGGTCTGATCCCGATCAAAATATGAATATGATCCGATACACCATTTATCGCCAGAAGCTTATGATCATGCTTTTTTATAATTCCGGTTATATATTGATATAATTCGGCTTTCCATTCTTTGTCTATCAACGAACGTCTGAATTTCACTGCGAAAACAAAATGTATGTGTATTTGGGTGTATGTGTTTGCCAATTCTACCGATATTTAATTCCTGACGGAATAATTTGCGATGTGCAAAACATATTGTTTTTTTTTGCCCTATTTAATTCTACCGATATTTAATTCCTGACGGAATAATTTGCGATCTGTAAAACATATTGTTTTTTTGCCATATTTAATTCTACCGATATTTAATTCCTGACGGAATAATTTGCGATCTGTAAAACATATTGTTTTTTTTTGCCATATTTAATTCTACCGATATTTAATTCCTGACGGAATAATTTGCGATGTGTAAAACATATTGTTTTTTTTGCCATATTTCATTCTACCGATATTTAATTCCTGACGGAATAATTTGCGAT
>NZ_CAGKLC010000156.1 GCF_903469665.1 Flavobacterium sp. UGB4466
AAAGGAAAGAGATGATTTTGTAAAACTGATCTATGAGATTAACATTTGCTCTGAAAGAGCTTTAGCAATAGCATAGTGCGAAGCACTATGAATAATGATGGCAATTATGGGTTACGCCCTGAAAGGGCAAAAGCCTGATGGCAAAGAAAAGCATCCGGCATATTTTGTATGAGATTCTCTAAGAGTTGTGAACGGTTTTTATTGAGATTTATAGGGAATGAAAATTGCTTTTGCCCTTTCAGGGCAATTCTACCCTATAATCTAACTCATAGTACTTCGTACTATGCTGTTGCTTTTCGGGCTTTCAGCCCTTTTCCTTTTAGCTTTTGTTAGATCAATAATAAAACCCGCTATTTTTTTAGCGGGTTTCTTATTTTGTATTTCTAAAGCTGTTTATTTCAATATTAACTGCATAAAAACCAAATCGAGCCAGTGATCAAATTTATATCCCACCTCGCGAAGGGTTCCGGTGGCGACAAATCCAAATTTTTCGTGAAAAGCAATACTCCCGGCATTATCGGCATCAATTGCCCCAATCATAACGTGATACCCCTGTTCTTTAGCCAGACGAATAAGCTCTGACAGTAACTGAGATCCAATGCCTTTTCCGATAACAGTATCCACTACATATACAGAATGTTCTACGGTATATTGATACCCGATTTTCTCACGGAATTGTCCGTAACTCCCAAATCCCACTACTTCGCCATCCAATTCGGCAATCACTATGGGCAGATTTTTAGCTTTTTTATCTTCAAACCATTTCGTTTGAACGTCAAGAGTCTGAATTTCATAACTATAATTTGCGGTGGTGTGCAGAATCGAATGGTTTACAATATTTAGAATCTTTTCTAAATCATTTGTTGTTGCCGGTCTAAGGTTTAGGCTCATAGTTTTTTGGGTATATGCGATGTTTTTTGAGTGCGACTGCTTGGCAATTATTTTAAAGAAACAGCCTGATGATTCCTAAAAAATATTATTTAGCGTTTAGCTCTTTCAGTAAAGCGTCAACTTCTTTGGGGTTCCAATTCATTTCTTTGGAGATTTCTTTAGCATCCTTAGCATATTGCAAGGCCAGTTTCTTATCTTTTATTTTTTGGTAAAGCCTTGCCAAAAGTAGATTTCCATCGTAAGAATCATTCAGTTCAATAGCATGTTTTATCCATACGATTGATTTTTTTAAACTCTCGGTATCCGAAATATGCTTTAAATAAGTTTGTCCGATATCTTTCAGAGAACTGGCATCATTCCAGACTAACTTTTGGGTGCTTTCGAGTGTAACTTTCTTGTAAAATTGCCATTTTTCGGTTCGTTCTGCCAGAGTTAAGTCAAATTTAAAAACCAGCGAATCTACTTTTTGCAAGCGTATCGATTTTGCAATTTCTCTTTGTTTGTAATAGTTGGTAGTGTCTAAATTATCAACATACGGACGAAGTGATTCTGTGATTATACTTTCGGTCTTACGATCGATACGACTTTGTGAGGCCACAGCAGCAAATTCCTTGTTATGACTTAATACATACTGAAATTCCCTCGATTTGATATCGGTAACCCCATTGGCAATCACTCGCCAGTTGGTTTCGCTAATTAATTGCGCGTCAGATTGTGTATTGAGATAAATATGTGTTGGAATTGATAAGTCAGTACGGTCTTTTCCTTTTTTTAGCGTATTCAGATAGTTGAAAAATTTGTCGACATTAGAAGGATCAGCGAGAAACTCTTTTTCCAGATAGGGCAATTGCAGTTTCGGATTTAAGGCATTATTTACTTCCGTCATAAAAACCTCTTTTTTTAATTCGCCTTTTAAAGCATATAAAAGGGTTTCGGTGGCAGGGTCTATAAACAAAAAGGAAGGTAACGATTTTGTATTGAATTTATTCTTAAGTGCAGTTCCTTCTTCTTTTTCAATATTTTTCCAGACACACACATAATTCTTTTTTAGAAAATCGATCACAGCAGGGTCACTAAAAACTTCTTTTTTCATCAGATTACAATGCGGACACCAATCGGCATAAAGCATTAGAAAAACCGGTTTTCCTTGTGCTTTGGCATTGTTCAGAGCGGTATTATAAGGCATGTCATCAGGAATAAATTGATTTTGAGCCGATGTAGTCTGTAGGGATATAAAAAGAAAGAATAGATATAAGAAACGCATAATCGGTTTGTTTTGGATAGAAACAATCAGTTTTACAAATATATTCCCTTTTTCGGGAAACTCCTTTTAATATCTTCCTATTTATAAGTTAAATCCAATGCGAAGTTTGTAACTTTGTGAGGTTAAAAAAAGAGTTTTATAACTGTAAGTCTCTTTTCAAAAAGTAATACACCATAAGAATGATTTACCCCAAAATAGCGCTTGCACAAAGCATTATCGAAATTTGTTCAGGCAAAGGAATCACTAATATTATTATTTCTCCGGGATCAAGAAATGCTCCTCTAACGATCGGATTTGCTCAAAACCCTAATTTTAACTGTTATAGTATTGCCGACGAACGCTGCGCCGCCTTTTTTGCATTGGGAATTGCACAACAAACCAAAATGCCTACCGCAGTTGTTTGTACTTCAGGCTCTGCCTTGTTAAACTATTATCCGGCTGTAGCCGAAGCATTTTACAGTCAGATTCCACTTATTGTTATTTCGGCAGATCGCCCGCAAAGTAAGATTGATATTGGAGACGGGCAAACCATTCGTCAGGAGAATGTTTTTCAGAACCATTCAGTTTATAATGCCAATCTGACTGAAGAAGCTTCAGTAGAAAACGATTTAAAGATCAACGAAGCCATAGAAGCAGCGATACTTCAAAAAGGCCCTGTTCATATTAATGCTCCTTTTGAAGAGCCCTTATACGAAACCGTTTCCGAACTTTCTGTAGCACCAGCAATTACCCATTTAGAGGAAATTGTCGGAACAACAACTATAGAAAACGAAGCAGAAGTTGTTTCTGTTTGGAATACTTCAAAAAGAAAATTAATTCTTATTGGAGGAATAAATGAAGCGAATTCTGTCGATAAAGAAATTTTGGAAAACTTCGCCAAAGATCCCTCAATTGTAGTACTGACAGAGACTACCTCAAATTTGCATCATCCAAGTTTTATTAACAGTATCGATACTTTAATTACGCCATTTGATGATGTTGATTTTAAAGATCTTGAGCCAGAGGTGTTAATCACTTTTGGAGGTATGATTGTATCCAAACGTATTAAAGCCTTTTTGCGAAAATACAAACCCGAACATCACTGGCATATTGATACTTTACGTGCTTATGATACCTTTAGTGCTTTAACGAAGCATTTTGTAATGGAACCTGATGCTTTTTTCAAAGTGCTGCTTCCAAAGACAGAATTTGCAGCAAGTGATTATTTTTCTAAAATTGATCAAATTTACGATTTAAGAAAAATCAGAAAAGAAGAATATCTGCGTAAAATTACCTTCTCAGATTTTAAAGTATTTGAAAAAGTAATCGGGTCACTTCCTAAAAACAGTCAGTTGCAAATTAGCAATAGTTCAGCAATTCGATATGCACAGTTAATTGAGATTGATCCTTCAATCGAAGTTTATTGTAACCGCGGAACCAGTGGTATTGACGGAAGTACCTCAACAGCAATTGGTGCAGCAGTAGGAAACGATAAAGAAACCGTTTTTATTACCGGAGATATTAGCTTTCTTTACGATAGCAATGCTTTGTGGAATTCGTACATACCTAAAAACTTCAAAATTATTCTAATCAATAATGGAGGAGGAGGAATTTTTAGGATTCTTCCAGGCCATGAAGAAAAACCGGTTTTTAATACCTATTTCGAAACGTCACATCATTTGACAGCCGAACATTTGGCTAAAATGTATAAGATGCCTTATTTTACAGCCACAGATGAAGAATCTTTAACGGGAGGTATTAAGTCGCTTTATGCTATAAACGACGCTCCTTGTATTTTGGAAGTATTCACGCCAACATCTGAGAATGATATTGTTTTAAAGCAGTATTTTAAAGAGTTGGTTTAAGTTGAAAATAGGGCAATACGGAAAGTTGTGGAGTAGTTTGAATAATGATTGTTCTCTTAATTCAAAAAAATATTTAAAGATGATAGGGTTATTTTTGTAATACCTCAAAGTTTTGTGAATCATCAAGAATTTTCTATGAAAAAAGATTTGTCCAAAACTTGTAAGCTACAGAATTAGTTATTCCAAAACTATTGTTCTGAAAGAGCTTTAGCCAGAGCATAGTGAGAAGCACTATGAATTATGAAGGCGATCATTTTCGCCCTGAAAGGGCAAAAGCCCAAATTCAAAGAAAGACAATCTATCGTATTCCGGATGGTATTCTAAAAGACAAAGGGAGGTATTAAAATGTATGCTCCGATTTGTTTGCTTTTGCCCTTTCAGGGCGATATTTCTTGTTTAATTTATACATAGTGCATTACACTATGCTTGTACTTTCAGGCTTTCAGCCTTATAAATTACAAAAGACGCAAAGATTATTTTTATTCTTTGCGTCTTTTTTGTTTTATAATAGTAAGAGAAATTAACGAATCGGAACCGGAAATACCGGTAAACTTGCATGTCCTAAAGCATCAACACTTTGTACGGCAAAAAAGTAATTGTCTTTAGAATAGGGAATTTCGGCCTTGGTTTCTTTCACAAAAAAAGTTTTCTCCCAATGAGACGATGAAGTTTCTCTCATTAAAATCTGGTAACCAAAAGGAATTTGTCCTTCAGGCGCAGTCCAGGCTAAGGTAGAAGAATTGGAAAGTTCTTTTACTTCGATCCCCACGTTTAAAGGTGCTTTTGGTGACCAGGCTAAATTAGCCAGTGTTGCCAGGTTCGAACAAGTATTTTTTCTCAAATAGTCAAAATCCATGAATTCCGGAAGATCACCGTATTGGATACCATTTTCAGTTCTTAAATCCTGATGCTGATGATTGAAATTTTCATTCATTTCGCAGAAACGAACAGCAGTAAAGCCGTTTTGACTGAAAGGAGTATGATCTCCGCCACGAAGAAAACGATCGTTTCTATATACTAATTTCACTTTTAATTGATCTACATACTGCTCTGTAGCTGTTTTAATGTAACGTGCCAATAATCGTGACGGACTATCGTTATCGCGGTTTGTTGCTTTGCGCATCTTGGCTTCTTCTTCAGTTTCTGTAAATGGAATGGTCTCGCTAAATACTCTGATTTGAGTGTTATCTCTTAAATTTGTACCGCTTGAGAGACTATTTCCAATCATATCGTTATTGAGCATCGCTACAATATTCCAGTTGGCTGCTTTGGCTAATTCAGCCAGATGGCGGGCACCATAAAGACCTTGTTCTTCACCAGTTACAGCGACAAAAATTATAGTGGCAGGAAATGATCTTTTACTCATTACTTTGGCCAGTTCGATGACGGCCGCAACACCGGAACCGTCATCATTGGCACCGGGAGCATCAGATTTGACATTCATCACATCCGAAACCCTGGAATCCAGATGTCCGCTGATGATAAGAACACGGTTATCGTTTGGATTGGTACCTTTTAAAGTTGCCATAACGTTTCCAAGCTGACTGTCTTTGGCAATTCGTTTCCCATCAGCTTTTACGTCAAAATAATCGATTTTAGAAGTAAGTCTTCCGCCAGATTCCAAAGCAAATTTATCAAACTCAGATTTCACCCATTGTTGCGCCGCACCAATGCCTTTGGTTTTATTTTTAGTGTCGCTGAGGGTGTGTCTGGTACCGAACGAAACTAATTTATGAATCGTAGCTTCCAGATTTTCGGCTTTGATTTCACCAATCATTTTTTTGATTTCAGGATCTTCTGTAATCTGTGAAGTAGAAATATGAGTAAAAAATAAGAAGGTAAAAATAGAATAGAAAATGGTCTTTTTCATTGGTTTTGGATTAATTATAGGTTCTCAAATGTAACCAAAAGGAATAAATTAGAATAAGATGCAACTGCCTTTTTTTTAATTAGAAACATTTTTAGGATTACCATTTTCAAACTTCGTACATTTGCAGCTCGAAACTTAGCTGTTTAACAGCTTAGAATTTTTAGCATATGATTGAAATAGGAAAATACAATACCCTTACTATACTTCGTGATACCAAAGTTGGCTTGTTTTTAGGAAATCCTGAAAAAGACCCTGAAGGAATTCACGATATTTTATTACCCAACAAATACGTTCCGAACGAGTTTGAAATTGGTGAAGAATTAATCGTTTTTGTTTATTTGGACCACGAACAGCGTCCGGTGGCGACCACTTTAGAGCCTTACATCCTGTTGAATGAATTTGCGCTGTTAAGAGTAAATTACATTAATAACGTAGGTGCTTTCATGGATTGGGGAATGGAAAAGGATATTCTTGTTCCGTTCAAAGAACAGGCCCGTCCTATGGAGAAGGGAAAACGTTACTTGGTGTATTTGTACATGGATGAAAAAACAAATCGTCTGGTAGCTTCAAGTAAAACCAATCAGTTTTTGAGCAATGAGCATCTGACCGTTGAAAAAGGGGAGGAAGTAGAATTAATTGTGTCTCATATCACCGAAATAGGAATCAATGTGATCATTAACGAGAAACACAAAGGATTGCTGTACAAAGACGAGGTGTATGATGACGCCATCAGAACCGGGGACAGAATGCGCGGTTACATTAAAAATATCCGTCCTGATAATAAAATCGACGTTGCATTACAAGTGCAAGGATATCAAAGTATTGAACCTAATGCAGAAAAGATTTTGGACGAATTAAGAGCCAATCGAGGTTTTTTACGTTTAAATGATAATTCGCATCCGGAAGATATCAAAACGGTACTGAAAATGAGTAAAAAAACGTTTAAAAAGGCTGTTGGAGCTTTGTATAAAGAAAAACTTATCGAAATTAAAGAAGACGGGATTTATCTGGTAAAAGAGTAAAAATTCCGATTCATTAAATTCTAAAATCCAAATTTCAATACTAGTATTGAAATTTGGATTTTTTTTTAAGTTTTACTTTCTGGAAAAAGCAGACAGAGTAGAGTATGAAGAAAAAATAGTTTTCATCATAAGAGACAATTTATGCAAAGATTCAATAGAAGAATGTCGAAGGACGATTAAAAAATGAATTATTT
>NZ_CAGKLC010000157.1 GCF_903469665.1 Flavobacterium sp. UGB4466
GTGCTGTATGTTTATGATAATTTCTTTAACAATATTTTAATAGTATTTTTACCTTATAACTAACAAAATAAATTATCATGAAAAATTTTTTTTTAATCTTTATGATTGTTTTTACAGCGCAGGTTTCGCTTGCTCAGGTAAAAAGCATTAAAGGTGTGATTACAGATTCTGACGGAATGCCATTGCCGGGAGTTTCTGTTGCAGTTCAGGGAGGTCCAAAAGGAGCTACTAGCGATTTTGACGGATTGTATTCAATTGAAGTGCGAATAGGAGAGACTTTAGTTTTTACATATGTTGGTCTTGAAACAAAAAAAATTGTTGTAGGTGATGAAGCTACAATCAATGTAAAAATGGTACAGGCAGCTTCTAATGCTTTAAATGAAGTAGTTGTCACTTCATTAGGTCTTAAGAAAACCAGAAAATCTTTGACTTATGCTGCTCAGGAACTTAAAGGAGAAGAGTTAACACGTGTAAAAGATGCCAACCTTATTAACACTGTTGCGGGTAAAATTGCCGGTGTTGCTATTACAAAAAGTTCTTCAGGATCTGGAGGATCTACAAAGGTAGTTATTCGTGGAAATTCTTCTTTTACAAATAACCAGCCATTATATGTAATAGACGGTATTCCTTTGCTTAATGCAGGTATGACACAACCAAACGGTACATTTGGGGATTTAGCAGGAGGTAACCGTGATGGCGGAGATGTTGTTTCATTAATTAATCCGGACGATTATGAAGGAATGACAGTTCTTAAAGGTGCTGCGGCATCTGTACTATATGGTTCTCAGGGAGCCAGAGGTGTAATTTTGCTTTCTTCTAAGAGAGGAAAAACTGGAAGTGAGACTTTTAATGTAAATTCAGTTACAACAATTGATGCGGCGGCTTATTTGCCTAAATTCCAATCAGATTATACTTCAGCCCCCGGCGATTTAAGAACTTGGGGAGCCAAACAAAAAGTAGAAAGTAATATTAAAGGTTTTTTTGAAACCGGAGTTACAAAAATTACTTCTATGGCTTTTTCAAAAGCGACTGATGGTGCAGCGCTATCTTTAACTTATGCGAATACAGATGCTTCAGGCATTATTCCGGGGAATCATTTGAAAAAGAATAACTTTGGTATTCGTCAAGCAGGGAAATTCTTTAAAGACAAATTAAATGTTGCTGTTACTGGTAACTATGTTAATCAGATAATTAATAACAGACCGGTAAACGGATTATATTTTAACCCAGTTAGCGGTGTTTATTCTCATCCAAGAGCATTTAGTCTGAATGACTTGAAAAACTATGAGGTTTATGATCAGTCAAAAAACTGGATGGCTCAAAATTATCCTGGTTTTGAAACAGCCCAGATTAATGAAAGTAACGAAAACCCATACTGGCAGATTAACAAACAAAAATCTTTTGATACGAATAGTTTCTTCAATGGTGCTATCGCTTTTGATTACAAAATAAATAGCTGGCTGAACTTAACATCAAGATATAGCTATAACAGAAATGAAAGCAATTTTCGAAAAGAAATGTATGCTACTTCAGCTTCTTCACTGGTACATCCAAAAGGAAGATATATCAACTCTACTTTAATTACAACTCAAAATTATGCTGATTTTATAGCTTTAATTCATACTAAATTATCCGAAGATTTCTCATTAAACGGAACGCTGGGAACCAGTATCAATAATGGGAAAAGTGCAGGTATAGTTCTTGACTCAGGAATTGGAGGAGGATTGGCGAATGCAAATATCTTTACATTAGGAAATTTTGTTAACAATAATGGTAATGTAGAGACCACTTATCAAAGAGAAGTACAATCCATATTTGCAGCTGCTACACTTGGTTACAAAGATTATTTATTTTTAGACCTTGCCGGAAGAAAGGACTGGTCATCTACTTTAGTAAATACAGATGATGCAGGATATTTTTATCCATCATTAGGATTAACAGGTATCTTAAGCGAAATGACTGCAATGCCGGACTTTGTTAACTTCGGAAAAGTTCGCGCTACCTATGCACAGGTAGGTAATGATATTGCTGCTTTTGTTACTAGCCCAACTTATTCTATTGTAGCCGGTACTCCTATTAATCCTCCTGCAGGACCAAGACCGGGCACTACATTAAAACCGGAATTAAAATCAGAGGTTGAGGTAGGTACGGAATGGAGAATGTTCAATAACAGATTTGGTTTTGAGCTGTCCTATTATAATTCAAAAACTAAAAACCAATATATGTTAGTTCCTGCAGAATCAACAAATATAAATGGTTATACAAACTATGCTATCAATGCAGGAAGTATTTCAAACAAAGGTTTTGAGGCAGTTGTATTTGCTGATATCATCAGAGGTGAAAAATTCAATTGGGAATCAAGAGTTAACTTCTCACAAAATAGAAGCATGGTAAATGATATTCCGGCTCAAAATGAAGAAGGAAGAATTGTTTTAACTGATCCGGGATCTAACAGTTATCGATATTCATTAGTCGAAGGAAGGCCATTTGGAGTGATAGAAGGTTATAGATTTAAGAGAGATGCCCAGGGAAGAATATTAGTAAACAAGGACAACACAATCCAAAGGACTGATTGGGAGGAACTTGGTAATGCAAATCCTGATTTTATGCTAGGATGGTCTAATACATTTAAAATAGGAGCATTTACTGCAAGCATTTTAATTGATGCGCGTTTTGGGGGTGAGGTTTTAAGTTTGACCCAGGCTATAAATGATCAAAATGGAGTTTCTAAAGCTTCCGGAGACGCAAGAAATGCAGGAGGAGTTCAAATTAACGGAGTCAGAGCCAGTGACGGAACCACACCGGTTACTACAATGGACGCAAAAGAATACTACAATACAGTTGGAGGAAGAAATGGAGTTAGCGGAGAGTATATTTATGATGCTACAAATGTGAATGTTAGAGAGGTTTCTATTGGATATACATTTAAGAAAGATAAACTACCATTCGTACAGACTGCAAGTATCTCTCTAATTGCAAGAAATCTATTCTTTATTTACAAAGATGCTCCTTTTGATCCAAATGTGGCTCTAAGTACCGGAGAAGGTTTACAAGGTGTTGATGTTTTTGGAATGCCATCAACAAGAAGCGTCGGTCTAAATTTAAACTTAACTTTCTAATCTTACTATCATGATACTAAATAAAATTAAAAAAACAGCGCTTTGCTTTTCTTTACTGGCAGCTGTAAGCTGTACAGATAATTTTGAGGAGATTAACACAAATCCCAAAGAAGCAACAACACAACAACTAGATCAGGATTATAACAGTATTAAAAGTTTATTTAAACCTGCTTTCAACAGAATGTACATTTGTGACGTTACCTGGCAATATCAATTGCAGCAAAGTCTGCAAGCTGATGGTTGGTCCGGTTATATGACAACACCGGTTGCTTTTGGAGCATTTAACAATCATGATTATGCGTTAAATGTTGGATGGAATAGTTTTGCATGGGATGATGCGTATGTAAACATCATTGCCTATTTATATAAAGTAGAACAAAGATCTAAAGGAAAATTTGATCAGTTTTATGCCTGGTCATTAATATTTAAGGCAGCTACAATGCAGAGAATAACCGATATGTACGGGCCGGCAGTATATTCTAAATTTGGCGCTGATGCCGTAACATACGATTCACAGGAAGAGATTTATAAGCAGATGTTCAAAGATTTAGATTTTGCAGTTGCAGAATTATCTAAAAGGATTACAGCAAAAGAGAAAACATCTTTTGCTGAAACAGATTTATCAACCTATGAAGGTGATTATACAAAATGGGTGAAATATGCCAATTCACTTCGTTTGAGAATGGCAATGCGTATTTCTAAAGTAAACCCTGTATTAGCAAAAGCAGAAGCAGAAAAAGCAGTAAATGACCCTATCGGAGTTTTTACTACCGTTGCCGATCTTATGAAAGTTAAATCTCCGGTAAATTTAAATGTAATAGATGTAATGAGCCACGCCTGGGCAGGACTTTTTATGGGTGCTGATATGGAGTCAATTTTAGGAGGTTATGAGGATCCTCGTATTGCTAAATACTGGGAAACTTCTGATGTTACTTCGGGGCAATATAAAGGCGTTAGAACAGGTATCGTTTATCCTTCAGGAACAACTTATGGTAAATTCTCTAAAACTGCTGCAAGAACAAAAAACGGTGAAATTACCTGGATGTCGACTGCTGAAGTATACTTCCTGAGAGCTGAAGGAGCTTTAAGAGGATGGAACATGGGCGGGTCAGCCAAAGATCTTTATGAGGCAGGTATTAAAGCATCATTTGATCAGAATGGTGTTGAAGGTGCAGCCGCTTATACTGCCAATAATGTTAAAAAACCTAAAGATTATGTAGACCCGATTAATGCTGCCAATAATGCTGTGGCAGTCTCTAAAGTTACTGTAGCATGGGGAGCAACTAAAGAGGAAAATCTTGAAAAAATTATCACTCAAAAGTGGATTGCAACTTACCCTGATGGACAAGAAGCCTGGTCAGAATTTAGAAGAACAGGTTATCCAAAATTGTTCAGAATTACCAATAACAAAAGTGGTGGTGTAATCAGTACTGAATTAGGGGTTAGAAGATTGGGGTACTCTCAATCTGAGATTAACAATAATAAAGCCGGAGTTGAATCCGGAATTGCCAAATTAGGAGGACCTGATAATGGAGCTACCAGACTTTGGTGGGATGTTAACAAAGCAAACTTCTAATATACAAACAGAATTAAAAGAATTTAAGTTTGGTTAGTAAATGGCGTAGACAACGCGAGTTGTTTATGCCATTTTATAAACCAAAAATGTAAATGTTATAAAAAGAAAAGAAATGAAAAGTGCTTTAGAAATAATACCTGATATCAGCTATAAAAGCGCGGGGAAATTTGAAGAGACACGATTTGAGAAAATCCACAATGAAATCTTCAGGAATTCCGCAGAAGCTTCGGTAATTGTAGCACAGGAAATTGCGCAATTAATCCGATCTAAACAAGAAAAGAATAAATCTTGTGTATTAGGTTTAGCCACAGGTTCTTCTCCTATCAAAGTTTATGAAGAGTTGGTGAGAATGCACAGAGAAGAAGGCTTAAGTTTTAGCAATGTGATCACTTTCAATCTGGATGAATATTATCCGATGAGCAAAGAGAACAATCAGAGCTATCATTATTTCATGCACCAACATCTTTTTAATCATATTGATATCAAACCCGAGAATGTAAATATTCCCGACGGAACCGTTGCCATTGAAGAATTGAATCAATGCTGCATCGATTATGAAATGAATATTAAAAATGCCGGGGGACTGGATTTTCAATTACTGGGAATTGGTCGTACGGGTCACGTAGGTTTCAACGAACCTGGATCCCACATCAACTCCGGAACCAGAATCATTACACTGGATCACATTACCAGAGTCGACGCTTCGTCAGATTTTAACGGGATCGACAACGTTCCTAAAAGAGCGATTACCATGGGAGTTTCTACTATCATGAGATCGAAAAGAATTGTACTAATGGCCTGGGGACAGAACAAAGCCGATATCATCAAGAGAACTATTCAGGGCGATATCAGTTCAGAAGTTCCGGCTACATTTTTACAAAACCATCCTAATGCGACTTTCGTATTAGACCAGTCAGCAGCTTCAGAATTAACCCGTTTCAAAACGCCTTGGTTAGTAGGAGAATGCATCTGGACACAAGAATTAAAAAGCAAAGCGATTGTTTGGTTGTGCCAAAAAACAAAACAATCTATTTTAAAATTAACAGACCGTGATTACAACAACAACGGAATGTCAGATCTTTTGGCGCAGGAAGGTTCTGCTTACGATTTGAACATCAATATGTTCAATGTTCTGCAGCATACCATCGCCGGATGGCCGGGTGGAAAACCTAATACCGACGATTCACATCGTCCTGAAAGAGCCAATCCGGCAAAAAAACGAGTGATTCTTTTTAGTCCGCATCCGGATGATGATGTGATTTCTATGGGAGGAACTTTTTCAAAACTGATCAAACAAGGTCATGATGTACATGTGGTATATCAAACCTCCGGAAATATAGCCGTTACAGACGACGAGGCACTTAAATTTGCCGAAGTGGCTAAGGATTTTCTTGGTGATGCTGCCTTGGGAATCAACTTTAAAGCTGTCATTGAATTTTTGAATAGTAAGTCTGAAAACCAAATTGATTCTTTGGAAGTCCGCAAATTAAAAGGATTGATCCGAAGAAGAGAATCTTATGCAGCGACCCGATACATCGGTTTAAAAGATGAGAACACCCACTTTTTAGATCTTCCGTTTTATGAAACCGGACAGGTAAAAAAGAATCCATTGGGGCCTGAAGACATTGCTATTGTAAAGGACATTATTGCACAAATTAAACCCCATCAGGTATTTGCCGCAGGAGATTTAGCAGATCCGCACGGTACACATGAAGTTTGTCTGAATGCCATCTTTGCAGCAATGAAACAACTGAAACCGGAAAAATACATGGACGACTGCTGGTTGTGGCTGTATCGCGGTGCCTGGCATGAATGGGACATTCACGAAATTGATATGGCCGTTCCCCTTTCTCCATCAGAAGTATTATTAAAACGCCATGCGATTTTGTACCATCAGTCACAAAAAGACCGCGTAATGTTCCAAGGAAATGATTCCAGAGAATTTTGGGTTAGAGCCGAAGACCGTAACAAAAATACTGCTGTTTTGTATGACGAATTAGGACTGGCAGAGTATGAAGCCATTGAAGCTTTTAAACGTTTTGATTATTAAAATTACATTATAAGATCCGGGTGAGAGTGGATCGAAACACAAAATTCAGATTGATTTTATTAAGAATAGTGAGGATTCGACAGAAGCCACTCTGATTTTTGTTTCTTTTATTTAATAGTACTTAGAGGTTTTGTTACTTATGAAATGCATTATATATTATGTAGGAGAAAAAAAAATGCTGTGTTTTGGAAAAAGAATATTCGCGTAGAGTATATCAG
>NZ_CAGKLC010000158.1 GCF_903469665.1 Flavobacterium sp. UGB4466
CGGTATTACAGAACAGAATATTGATAATGTTTTGGGAGATCGTATTTTGCTTAAAATAGAAGAACGTTTAGAAAGAAAAAAGAAAACCTATTATTATAGAATTTCGGCATCTGTTGCGGCTGTTATACTTTTAGGAACGTTGCTGTTTACTTTTAATTCTATTTTTAAAACGAATCATTTTATTACTGTTGCTGCACAATTTGGTGAGCAAAAAAATGTACGATTACCTGATTCCTCCGTGGTTTATTTAAACTCAGGAAGCAGTATAGTTTATCCGGAACACTTTGGAGAAGATTCCAGAGAAATTACTTTAAAAGGAGAAGCTTATTTTGAAGTTGTACACAAAGAAAAACATCCATTTATAATTTCTTCAGCTCATTTTAAAACGCAGGTTCTGGGAACCAGATTTATTGTAACCAATTATGAAAAAGGTCTTGCGTCAGTAACGGTTGTTTCCGGAAAGGTAAAAGTTACAGATCAGCATTCATCTAAATCCGAAATTATCACTAAAAATCAGAGAGTGAGTTATGATGATGTTTCAGGGGCTTTTATAAGATCTAATAATATCGAATCATCAAATTACCTGGCATGGAGAGAGGGAAGAATCTTTTTTGATCACGCTCAGATAGATCAGGTATTGCTAACACTACAGAGAAAATACAATGTGGTACTGAAACTGGATTCAAAACCTTATCAATGCAATACTATTAGTGGAAATTTCTCAGGCAATGACATCGAAAAAATCTTAAGCAGTATTCGTTTCATTAATGATATGGAATATAGCACAATTAAAAATGACACCATAAAAATTAAACTAAAACCCTGTAAAAACTAGCGCCTATGCAAAACTGAAAAACTACTCAAAAAATATAAAAAAACCCGAACATGGCGGCCACCAATCATCGGGTCACATTAATTGCAAATAATTAACATAAAACAAATATATTCAAATTATGTATCTTGTAACAAATAAAAACAATAATAAAAAGAATATACTTTTCTTTTTTTTGGTTACGTTATGGACACAAGTGACATTTGCGTCAGCATTTACCTCGCAAAGCACAGAATCTACTCCAGTATCAGTTTCAAAAAATGTTTATGAACTCAAAGCTTTATTTAAAGCTATTGAAAGTCAAACTGATTTTTCGCTTCTTTATTCTGATGAGGTTGCAAAACTTAAAACTCAAGTTCCTTTTAGTTCAGGAACACAAACAATAGCAGCATTACTTAAGGAAGCTGCTGTTAAATTTAAAGTTGCTTATCAAATAAATGATGGTTTGATTACTTTTAAAATGAATAATCCTGCTAAAGGTAAAAAGGCAGTAAATGTCGCAAAGCAAATAAAAATCTCAGGTACAGTTACGGATAATTTAGGTAAACCAATTCCCGGAGCTACAATTCTGATTGAAGGAACATCAGTAGGGGTGCAAACGGATTTAGACGGAAAATACAGTATTGAGGCCGGAGAAGGAGAAATACTAGTTTTTGTTTATATGGGATTTAAGACCGTTAAACAAAAAGTTGAAAAAGATAGGACAATCAATATTACCCTTGAAGAGGAAGCTGAAGCACTAAACGAGTTAGTAATTACTGCCTTAGGAATTAAACGAGAAGAAAAGGCTCTTGGATATGCTGTACAAAAAGTCGATGGCTCTTCAGTACAAACGGTAAAAGGTGTAGATGTTGCAACGTCATTAACTGGTAAAGTATCAGGTTTACTTGTAAAAAACAGTACTGAATTTGCAGAATCCCCTACTGTTGAAATTCGAGGCGAAAGTGCCTTATTAGTTATTGATGGAGTACCTTATGGAAACATGACTCTCAGGGACATTCCTGCTGATGATATAGAATCTTTAAGCGTACTCAAAGGAGCAACTGCATCAGCCTTATATGGCTATCGTGGCGCCAGCGGTGCTATTGTTGTAACAACCAAAAAAGGAAGTTCTAAAAAAGGCCTTACGGTATCGTTAAACAGCAGTACGATGTTTACAGCGGGTTATCTGGCAATTCCCGAAACCCAAACGACTTTTGGAAGACAGATAGATGCTACTACCAATATGTATAAGGGAACAGGCTCTTGGGGAGTACCAATGGAAGGACAAGAAGTTGTTCAGTGGGATCCGGTTAGTAAATCGTATAAATCGATGCCTTATTTACCAGTAGGAAAGGATAATTTTAAAAACTTTCTGGATCAGGGTTACATTTTAAATAATAACTTAAGTGTAACACAGCAAGGAGAATTCGGGAATCTTAGATCATCTGCAACCTGGGTTAGCAATAAAGGGCAATATCCAAATTCTCAATATGATAAATATACTTATACATTAGGTGGAGATATTAGTATAGATAAATTCAAATTATCATCTTCAATATCGATAAATAAGCAAAGTTCGCCAAATATTGGATTTAATGGTTATAAAGGCTATGATCCAATGTATAATATTCTGGTTTGGTCATCTCCGGATTACGACATACGAAAATATAAAGATTACTGGCTTGTAAAAAATGAGTCGCAAAATAACAGTTATACCGGTACAAATAATAATCCTTATTTTGACAGATTTGAAAGATTACACAGTTTAGACCGCAATGTTTTTAACGGTTTTGTTTCGGCAAGTTATGAAATAGCGCCCTGGCTTAATGCTACTGTCAGAACTGGTTTTGATACCTATAATAACAAACAGACAGTTAGGGTTTCAAAAGGGTCTCTGGTTGGTGCCGGTGTCTCTACAGTTATTCTTAACGGGACTGAGATTTGGGGTGAATCTCTAAAAGGATCTTATAATGAAGGCCTAGGAAGTGGTTATAGTTCTAATACTGATTTTATCTTAAATGGAAATAAAAAGATCAATGATTTTGATATTGACGGTCTTTTTGGAGGAACTATTTATTATACACAGGACGAAGGTATTGAGGCCAGAAGCCAGGGAGGACTTTCTGTTCCTGGGTTCTATTCTTTAAAGGCTTCTGTTACTAATGCTGTTGTGAATTCTTCTGTTTATAAAAGACAGGTAAACAGTTTTTATGGAAGACTTGCCGGATCGTGGAAGGGAATGGCTTTTCTTGAAGGTACTTTACGAAAGGACTGGAGTTCAACTCTTCCTGAATCTACACGTTCTTATCTTTATCCATCTGTTTCAGGCAGTTTTTTAGTCTCAGAAGTTTTACCAAAATTTGATTGGTTAACTTTATGGAAACTTCGCGGTTCCTGGACTTCATCTAAAACCCCGGCAGGAGTTTACGATATTAATTCGGTTTACAATATTACAACCAATTCCTGGGGAGGTTTAAACTCGGCATCTTATCCTGATGTTATCCGTGGAAACGAAGTTAGACCCGAGTCAGCCAGTACATGGGAGATGGGAACAGCTGCCAATTTGTTTAAAAAACGTTTGTCATTTGATTTTACTTATTATTCAAAGAGAATGTACGACTTTTTAACCGCTACCAATGTCAGCAGTGCATCAGGTTTTAGCTCAAATTATATCAATATAGATCAGGAAATTACCCGAAGAGGAGTTGAACTTACACTAAACTTTACACCAATAAAAACTTCAGACTGGCAATGGGATGTAATGGCAAACTGGTCTAAATATGCACGCTATTATACTAAGCTAGATAAAGAATTTTCGGCAGACAGACCCTGGGTAAAAGTTGGAAACAGAGTTGATGCTTTTGTTTTAAATGATTTTCAGAAAAGTGTAAATGGTGCTGTTATTTATGAAAATGGGCTACCGGTCTATTCTCCTTATGAGTCAGTTTATGGATATAGTGATCCTGATTGGATTTGGGGGCTGACATCTTCACTTCGTTATAAAAATTTCACTTTGAATATTTCTGTTGATGGACGGGTAGGAGGTTTGGCACAAACTACAACCGAAATGTATATGTGGCAGTCAGGAAACCATCCTGACTCTGTAAATGATATTCGTTACAAAGATATTACTACCGGTACAAGTAATTATGTAGGAGATGGAGTAAAAGTAATTTCAGGTGTAGTAACTTATAATGCTTACGGAAATATTACCAGTGATACCAGACAATATGCTTCAAATGATGTTCCTGTTACTTATGAGAACTATGTAAAAAGAATTCATAAAGGTACAGCCTGGGGAGGTAATCCATCTCCTGCGGATACTTACAGCACTACTTTTTTGAAATTAAGAGAAGTCTCACTTACTTATAATGTTCCTAAGTCAGTATATAGTTTTATAAAAGCAAAAAATGCTACAGTATCAGCAATAGGTCAAAATTTATTCCTTTGGGCAAAAGATTTTAAATATTCTGATCCAGATGGAGGAGTTGATAATTTTAGCGATCCTTCACAGCGTTTTGTAGGTTGCAATATTAAGCTTGAATTCTAAATTTAAAAGTAAAAATAATTTAAAATTATTAATATGAAAAAAATAATCGTTGCAATTACAGGTATACTAATGTTTTCTGGCTGTAGTAATTTTGATGAAATCAATACCAACCCTAATACGCCTACCGGGGTAAGTGCTTCACTATTAGCTACAAATATAATTCTGAGTATTGCTAAATATCAAGGCACTGATTCAAAAGAATATATTTCTGAAAATGCTTTGCCAAAATATGTTGGTTATGCTAATGAAGGACAATTAGGAACTCAATATAACTTAATAGCCAATTCAAGTTTTAACAAAATGACCATTTTACCTGATATTGATAAAATGTTACTTGCTGCTCAAGGCAGCCCGGCAGAAAACTCATATAAAGGAATAGGTCATTTTATAAGAGCGTATACTTTTTATATCCTTACCATGAAGATGGGAGATATTCCATACAGTGAAGCAAATCTTGGACTGCAAGGCAATTATAAACCAAAATACGACGCTCAAAAAGAAGTTTTTATGGGGATTCTTGGTGAATTGGAACAAGCACGTCTTGAATTCTCACAAGGTTTGACTTTTGATGGAGATCCAACCATTTTTAAAGGAAATCCTCAAAGATGGAGAAGAGCCTGCAATGCATTTGAACTTAAAGTTCTAATGACTCTCAGTGCAAAAGAGAGTGATGCTGATTTAAAAATTAAAGAGAAATTTGCCAGTATAGTTAATGAAAATATACTTCTTCAAGATGATTCTGATTATTTTGGCTTAGAGTATAATACCGTAAACCTTCATCCATTATACAGTACAAATGATATGTTTACCGGAAGAACTATTTTAAGTGATATTGTAGTAGACAATCTAAAAAGACTAAACGATAAAAGATTGTTTTATTTTGCAGAACCCTCAGCAGATCAAATTGCAAAAGGATTAGCTCAAAACAGCTTTATGGCTTATACTGGTGTAAAAACTTCATTAGATTATGGACTAATGAACGCTAATTATGCAGGTGGCAAATATTCTAAAATAAACCTGCGATACCAAACCAAACAAAATAGCGATCCAAGAAGGCTGCTTACCTATGCAGAGCAGGAACTGATTTTGGCCGAAGCGAGCATTAAAGGCTGGATTACTACATCAAATGCACAGCTTTATTATGAAAATGGAGTGAAAGCTGCCTTAAAAAATCTTATGAGTACAGATGCTTCTTTTGCACATGGAAATCCTATTGTGCAAAATGATATTGATACTTATTTTATCGGTGAAGCAGCATTTTCGGCAGATGCTGCTACGCAATTGAAGCAAGTTTGGATGCAGCGATATTTGCTCAATTTTTTAGTTGATGCAGAAACTGCGTATTTTGAATACAGAAGAAATAAATACCCGGATTTTAATATTGACCCGACAACGAACCTAAACGTTAATAGTCCTACTAGTATGCCTATAAGATATTTATATCCTTCTTCGGAATTGAATTATAACAGTCAAAAGTTGATGGAGGCCTTAAACCGTCAATTTGGAGGTTATGATGAAATTAATAAGACAATGTGGCTTTTAGCAAATTAGCAAAAAGGTCATATTGATTAGTTTTGTTTTTTTATTTTTTTTAACGCTGCTCTTTATAATTAGAGCAGCGTTTTTATTGGCAAATAATAGAAAATAAGAAATCAATTTTAAAGATTTAAAAATTAATTAATTCAATACAGAATAAAAATAAAGTTATGAGAAAAGTAAAATTTTTGATAGTGATTCTTTTGGCCATGCAAATCAATGGACAGAATTTAAAAATAATGACTTACAATATTCGTGTAGACCTAGCAGTTGATAGTGATAATGACTGGAGCCACCGCAAAGATTTTTTTACATCCCAAATTCAGTTTTATCAGCCCGATGTATTTGGAATTCAGGAAGCGGCACCAAATCAGGTAAATGATATTGCAAGTAACCTTGCTCAATACAGTTTTGTTGGTATAGGAAGAGAAGGTGTTGGAAAAGGGGAATCCTCTACTATTTTTTATAATAGAGAGCGTTTAAAAATGCTTTTAAATAACACATTTTGGCTTTCAGAAACACCCGGTGAAATTTCTTTGGGTTGGGATGCGGCATATAAAAGAGTCTGCACCTATGCTTTGTTTAAAGATCTAAAAACAAAGCAGCTTTTCTGGATTTTCAATACCCATTTAGATCATGTTGGTGAACAGGCAAAAATAAATGGTATAAAACTTATTCTTGCTAAAATTAAAGAAGTGAATAATAAAAATTATTCGGTCATTTTTACTGGAGATTTAAATTCAGAGCCTGAATCAGAGGGCATTTTTCTTCTTAAGAAAGAAATGAAAGATACCAGAGAAGTTTCAAAAACACTACCTTTTGGTCCTTCTGGAACTTTTAACGGTTTTAAGCATAATGAACCCGTAACACGATTGCTGGATTATATTTTTATATCTAAAGATGCTGGTTTTAAAGTAGAAAAATTTGCTGTTTTAAGTGATTCAAAAGACTTAAAATATCCATCCGACCATTTGCCTGTTTATGTAGAATTGAGTTATTGAAGGAATATATATC
>NZ_CAGKLC010000159.1 GCF_903469665.1 Flavobacterium sp. UGB4466
GTCAGTTCTGTATCCTCAAAGACTATGGCGATGTTATCCGGTGTCTTTGCAACCTGTTCTTCAATTAAATCTACAATTGTCTTGTCCTTCGGATAAGCTACTGTTGTATCATTAAAAGTGAAAAGCAGTTTGTGTTTCTCTTCTTCCGATATATAATCTATTTGTGCTATTTTCTCTTCAGGTTTTTCCAACAGCGCATTTAACAACTGTTTGTAATGTCTTATCAGTCCTTCAACCATCACCTTCTCATACACATCCGGGTTGTATACAAACTTTAAAGACAGGTAATCACCTATCTGTTGAATGGTAATTTCTATATCTAATTTTGATGTACTAAGGCTTTTATCAACGGTCTCATTTAATTCTTCATCTGATAATTCTACCCCTTCGATTCTATCCCAACTGTTTTGAATAGTAAGCATGACATCAAAAACTGCACTTCTGCTTATATCTCTCTGAAGCTCTAATTCATCTACCAATCGGTCAAAAGGATACATTAGATGACTATAGCTCTTTAAGGTATTCTCTTTTAAAGCTTGGTAAAATTCATGGAAGCTTTCTTCAGGGTTAACTTTATTTCTTAAAGCTAAGGTATTTACATAAAAGCCAATCTGGTTTTCCAGATCTGCATGATCTCTACCCGCTACCGGACTTCCTATGATGATGTCCTGCTGAGATGTATAGCGGTATAGTAACACCTTCCATGAGGCCAGTAAGCCCATAAAAAGACTGCCGCCATTCTCCTGGATATATCCCTTCAGTTTAGCTGTTGTTGCTTTGTCCAGATAAGTGGCTAAGCCATGACCGTTATAGGTCTTAACCTTCGGCCGCTGTTTGCTAGCCGGCAGATCCAGTAGGGGTAATTGTCCTGAGAGTTTGTCAAGCCAATACTCTCGATGAGCCTTAAACGACTCCTGATTCAATTGAGATAACTGCCAGGCTGAATAATCCTTGTACTGGATTCTTAATTCCTCCATTTCAGGTTCTTTTCCTGCCTTGTAGGCTTCATAATATCTGAATATATCTTTGGTCAATACCTCCATTGACCAGCCATCGCCAATAATATGATGCATGTTGTAATAAAATATATAATCATCTTCAGCTAACTGAAGTAAAGATATTCTCAATAAAGGTCCTTTTTCTAAATTATACGCACGGTAAGAATCGGCTACGATATAGGCTTCTGCTTTTTCTCTCCTTTCCGCTTCTTCTCTAAAGTCCTGATAGTCGATTTCAAAGCCCAACTCTTCCCTTTTCAGTATCCATTGTCTAATTTCTCCTGACTCCTCTTCCCTGAAGACGGTTCTTAAAATCTCATGACGATCTATTGTAGCATTTATAGCTCTTTTGAAGCTTTCAATTTCAATTTCTTGATTCAGGTAAGTAGGCTTTGATATATGATAAGCTAACGAACCTTCTTTAAATTGACTCAATACCCATAACCTGTGTTGGCCTGATGATAATTTAAATGGATTATTGCCCTCAACAGGCTTAATGTCCTGATAATCGGTATCGGTGCCATTTGCACTAAGATAAGCGATCAACTCTATTTTATTCTTTTTGATTTGCTCCAATAACGCATCAGATATCAAATCACCATTGTATTTGATCTTTAAGCTTCCTTGTTCAACTAACAAAAAAATTCCTTCTTTCAGTAATTTAGCGATTAATTTATCCATTATATTTCAAGTTCGTGTTCAAATTGTGTCTCTGCGCTCTTGCGTTTCATTAGACTAAACTCCAGCTTTGCATCAATTATCCTCCCTAAATCATGTATGTTTGTATTCTCAAGCATGTCATTAATTCTTAATTCAACATTTAATTTTTTATGAATTAAATTGACCATTCTCATTGCCCTTAATGAGTCCATACCTAAATCAAAAAAATTATCTTTAATTCCTATCTCTTTAATTCCAAAGTAGCTCTCAAACAGTGCACAAATATGCTGTTCCGTTTCTGTTTCAGGTGCTTTATATTCATCAGACAAAGCAAACCGCTCCTGAACTATCTGCACTTCCTCCGTTTCAACATTCAGGTCAACGTCCATCTTTCCAATAGCCTGGGTAAGGTCCCGCGTGAAAATAGAAAGACTTGGTATTCCATATTTCAGTATGCGGCGCAACACTTCAAGCCCTTCAGCATTGGTCAATCCATGCTTTAAATTTAATTCATTCCCATACTTCGCTTTATGAGCGAGGGAGGAGACTATAGCCATTCCTGTTTCCGACCAGGCATCCCATCCGATACTATATACCGGCAGCCCGTTGCTATTAGAGCGTGCAAAACTATCTTGAAAAATATTTGCTGTAGTATAGGCTACCTGACCAAAAGGAGCAGTTACTGAAGATACAGAAGAACAAATCACTAAAAAATCGGCAGCTGCTTTCCTGGCCATCTCATATAAACCAATCGTTCCGTAGATTTTTGAGGCAAAAACTTCTTCACTTTGTTCTCTTGTTCGATTTTGAATGATACCGGCATAATCCCCTATTCCTGCCGTGTGAAAAATCCCATCAATCTTTCCAAAATGCCCCTCGGCTTCACGCACCAACAACTCCATTTGACCAACATCTGAGACATCTGCGTTAAGGTAAATGACTTTCCCGCCTATTTCTTTTAGCCTGGAAGTGATAGCATCTGATTCAGGTTTCCTTCCTGTCAAAATAAGCTTCGCGTTATATTGCTTAAGTAAATATTCGCTAAATACAAAACCCATTCCGCCCATTCCACCGGTAATTAAATACACTCCTCCATCCTTTATCAGTGCTGGCAGATTTTTATCTGATTCCAATTTGACAGAATCATGAAATTGTGACCATCTCGTTGCCTGACGATATGCGATGTATGGCTCAGCATATTCTGTAATTATTTCATTGAACAAGTGGCACAATATTTCTTCTTGTTTATCACTTGGCTTAAAATCTATTAGTCTGCATAAAATTTTCTTGTACTCTTTAGGAATAGATAGAACAGAGCCTAAAATTGCTGTACGGGCAGGAATTTCGATATCTCCATCATTTACTCTTGCAGCAAAACTTGTAATCATATCTATACTTACCTGATGAAATGGGCTCACCTGTTCTATAGATCTGACTATGTTCAATAAGCTGTAATACCCAAGATCCAGATCCTCTACTGTAGATTGATAGGTAATTTCTTCTTGTTCTTTAGAAAAATTCCATAGATGAACAATCTTTTCAGGAAGAAGCGAACTTTCTGCCAGTCTTTCAATGAGTTTCAGATAGTTTTCTTCTTTTTTAAAATTCAATTTAAAGGTATAATCCTCTTTTTCTTCAAAATGAGTCCCCTGAATTACGCGGACAACCTTAACGTTTGTATTTTCTTTTATCCGGTTAATCAACAGTTCTGCCACTCCCTCATTATCACAAAATATCAGGTATGTAGATACATTTGCAGTCTGTCCGGTTATTGGTAATAATCTGGATCGTTTCCATGAAGATTCAAAGAACCAATCAGAAATATTTTCATTTTTTTGACCTGCACCCTTCAATAACGAGCCGGACAACATTTCCTCAAGAGCTGTTGCCATTGGGTATTTTGTTGGCTGGAAGCTATAGGTTGGCAGGGAAATTTTTTTCCTGATTTTTTCTTCCTCTAAACGAGCCCAGTTCAGGTTTATGCCTGATTCCCATAGACCTGAGAGTTTTTCCAGCATAAATAACATATCAGCTGTTTCTGTATTAGGATGCCTGATCAGCTGATGAACTTCTGATAATCCTGTTGCTTTAAAGTGCAAGCGTGCCAGCGTACTAAGCGTATTACCCGGGCCAACTTCTATCAAAATCGTATCTCCTTCCGATAATATACACTCTATCCCAGCAGAAAATTCTACGGTTCCTCGCAGGTGATCTGACCAGTAACTCTTTTTTAAATCACTGATATCAATTCTTTTACCTGTTACATTGGAGAGGTATGGAATTTTAGGCGTACCCAATTTTATTGAAGATGCAATGGAAGTGAATTCCTCCAGAACAGGATCCATCATCAGAGAATGTGAAGCGTGAGAGATGTATAAGATCCTTGAAAGAATCCCTTCCCTTTCAAAGCGCTCTCGAAGTACTGCTATCATTGAGGGTTCTCCAGACACTACACAACTCTCAGCAGTGTTGATTGCTGCTATGTCTACGCCTGGTACTAAATATGCCTTAACCTGTGCAGCAGGCAGGCCTACCGCCAACATATCCCCTTCAGGAAGATTCTGCACCAGTGCTCCCCGCCTAATAATCATCTTTAGCGCAGATTCTAAAGTGAGTACTCCACTAAAACAGGCTGCTACATACTCCCCTAAGCTATGCCCAATCATAATATCCGGCTTGATGCCATAATATTCCAGTTGCTTTGCCAATGCATACTCAAACATAAACAACAAAGGCTGCATGTTTATAGTCTCATTGATCAGATCACTTGAACCTGGTTGATCGGGGTAGATGATCTGCTTGAAATCTGTTGTACTTTCTTTCCTGGCAAGGCCGAAACAGTTGTCGAGTGTTTTTCTAAATACACTGTTCTTGTTTTCGTATAATCCCCGTCCCATATTCTCATACTGAGATCCTCCGCCTGAAAACATAAAGGCGATTTTCTTCTTACTAACCGGTTTCTTATTTGGTACAACGGACTTACTTTCCAGCAACTCAATTACCTCGTTTGTGTGCCCGGCAACAAATGCTGACCGATAGTCAAAAGTATGGCGCATCTGCAACGTCCAGGCTATATCAACAAAATCGAGTTCCCGATTTGCGATAAGGTATTTTTTTAACTGCTCTTGTTGTCTCGCCAGTGCTTCCGGGCTATTGGCTGACAGCGTTATTAGTTCGAAGGAAGGCTCTTTTACCGGACTTACTTCAAGCGGTGACTCTTCCAAAATAACATGGGCATTCGTTCCCCCTATTCCAAATGAGCTGACCCCGGCTCTAAGCGGAAATTTTTCGTTCTTCCATTCTTTTAATTCTGAATTAACATAAAACGGACTTTCTTCAAAATTGATCTCTGGGTTGGGAGATTTAAAATGTAAAGAAGGAACCAATTTTTTATTCTTTAAACACAAAACTGTTTTTATAAAACCAGCGACCCCTGCTGCTGTATCCAAATGCCCCAGGTTGCTCTTTACAGAACCCACGGCACAATATTTCTCTTTATTATTGTTAAAGGCCTGCGCCAAAGCCCGAATCTCTACCGGATCTCCCAGTTTCGTCGCTGTGCCATGAGCCTCAACATAAGATATACTTTCCGGAGCAACATTAGCCGATCTGTGGGCCATTTGAATCACTTCTGCCTGACCATTCACGCTTGGAGCTGTATACCCCACTTTTCTGTTTCCGTCATTATTTACCGCACTGCCTTTAATCACAGCATAAATCTGATCGCCATCTTTAATGGCATCAGCTAATCGTTTCAATACCACCGCTCCTGCTCCTTCTGAAACAACTGTACCACTAGCTTCTCTGTCAAATGTCCGGTTGTGTCCGTCTTTTGAAAAGATCATGTTTTCCTGATGCAAATACCCTGTTTCTTTTATGTTATTTTTTATCGATACACCTCCGGCAACGGCTATATGACTTTCTCCGGAAAGTAAACTTAGTACTGCCTGATGTATCGCTACCAAAGAGGTAGAACAGGCAGTATTTATGCTATGTACTGGTCCGCGCAAATTTAGTTTATGAGCAATCAGTGTATTCGAAAAATCTTTGTCACTCAAATTGTTTGCCTGAAACGGGTCAATTTTTCCATCATTCTTCAGCAAGCTATAAGCCTCCCATCTCAAATTGCTTCCTGCTCCAGCAAAAAGCCCTATCAAACCTTTATAGCTAAAAGGATCATAACCTGAATCCTCTAGCGCAGACCATACCACTTCATGAAAAACTCTCGTCTGTGGATCCATCAACTTTGCTTCATCGGACAGATAACCAAAAAAACCGGAATCAAAGCATTCTTTATTTTCTAAAACGGAACTGGCTCTGATATAAGCCTCGTTATTAAGCTGCTCGCTGGAAACACCATAAGAAAGTAATTCTTCCTTGCTGAAATGAGTAATGAACTCCTTACCCCTTATTAAATTTTCCCAGAATTCAAAAATGTTTTTGGCCTGCGGAACTTTAATAGACATCCCGATAACAGCAATTTCAGTCTCATATTCTTCTCTCTGGAATACTGAAGTCTGTTGAGCCAACTCTTCCCTGTCTTCTTCCGAACTATCCCCAGATAACACAGCTGCCTGTTGACGAATCGTACTAAATTCAAATAATGATGCCAATGGAAAGTCGTTGTGAAACTCTTTACCAATTTTTGATTTTAATGCAATCAACTTAATTGAATTACCTCCTGCATTAAAAAAGCCTTCATCTATTCCAATATTTTCCTTTTTCAATACTTCTTCCCATATCTTTACCAGCTTCTCTTCTATGTTATTACCTGGGGCCACATATTCTACTCCACTCTTTAGTCCCAGGCCTTCAGGATTCGGTAATGCTTTTTTGTCTATTTTACCATTGGCCGTTAATGGGATGGCCTCGAGTTGAACAAAATGTGCCGGAATCATATACTCAGGCAACGACTGTTTTAAATAAACTCTTAAATTACTTGTGTTTTGCTCAATATCAGAAACGATATACGCCACGAGTTCTTTCTCTGCTGACTCGTTCTCTCTGGCTAAGACTACTGCCTGACTTACAGCTTCATGTTTTACTAAAACATGCTCTATCTCTCCAAGCTCTATCCTATACCCTCTGAGCTTGACCTGGTCGTCTTTTCGGCCTATGAACTCGATGTTGCCATCGGGCAGCCAACGACCTAAATCACCTGTTTTGTACAAACGCTCTCCTGATTCAAATGGATTCGCTATAAATTT
>NZ_CAGKLC010000160.1 GCF_903469665.1 Flavobacterium sp. UGB4466
GATTTATCCTATATAAGTCTTATAAAAATGTTAACAACATGGTAATCTTGAAATATTTAAACAAAATACAAGAACCTATAAATCAACACTATAAAGTAATTTAGTAGTATAGAAAAACCCCAAATTTTTACTTAAAACTACCTACAAAAGTAACACCGTAAAAATTTAAAAAATGAAAACATCATATCCACTCAGCCTAATTATAGTTCTAAGTTTTTTTGTGTCTTCTTTTGCCAAAACGGATCATAAGAACGTTTCTTATAAAAAAACTTCAACTGTCGCACCCGTTTACAAGAATTCAGGTTCTGATAATGTAAACGAAATTTCAAATGACTTCTTTAAAAGATATTCTGATTTGAAAAAATATAAGTCTGATGTCATGTCATTATACAAAAACAGAACCCCGGGAACTATTTGGTTTGATGAAGATGCCATCAATGAGTTTGGTTCTGCATTATATCAAAAAGCTAAAAAAACGAATGATTTGGTTGTTCCTTATCAAAAAGAAATCGATGCTCTTTTTTCTTCTTCAGCAACAAAGTTGTCTAAAACAGATGCAGATATGCTTTTGAGTTCTTTATATATTGCTTACGCCAAAAAAAGTAATGCAGATGCCGGGAAAAAAATGTCGTATGATGCTATGCTGACAGATTTTTTAAATTACAGTACAATCGAAGAAGCCACTACTTCGACCACTGAAAATGTTAAAGTAACCTATGATCAATATTATAAATTACAGGACGTTCTGAAAAAATATAAAAAACTAGACCGTTCTAATAAATGGAAACCTATTGTTCCGGAAGAAACACCTTATAAAGATTTACGTCCGGATGCTGTTTCAAATACTATCGCCCAAGTCAGAACCCGTTTATACTTATTGGGAGATTTAAAAAAGGATTCTAAAAGTAACGTTTACGACCGTGAATTAATGGATGCTGTAATGAAATATAAAGTTCGTAACGGTTTCAAACCTAACTATATTTTAGCAGAAGAGCATATTAAAGAAATGAATGTTCCTCTTGCCGATAAAATGGAGACCCTAAAACTTAACATGGAGAGATGTCGTACTATTTCGGATCAAATGGCCGGTTGCGATGAATATGTTTTAGTCAACGTTCCTTCGTACGAATTGATTTATGTAAAAAATGGGAAGGTTCAACTGTCTTCAAGTGTCTTTGTTGGAGCACCATTAACTAAAACAACCATTTTTAATGGCGAAATTGAGAGAATCGTTTTTAGCCCTTACTGGACCGTTCCGCAAAGTATTGTAAACAATGAGTTGAAAAGTAAAATCGCTGAGGATAAAAATTATTTGGCCAAAAAGAATATGGAAATAGTAAATGGTCAGGTGAGACAAAAACCGGGTCCTGAAAACTCATTAGGATTAGTAAAATTTATGTTTCCGAACCCTGATGACATCTATATGCACGATACTCCGTCTAAAACTTTATTCGATTTTGAAAAAAGAACGTTCAGCCATGGTTGTATAAACGTAAAAATGGCTAAAGAATTAGCTACTGCCATGCTTAAAGATTATCCTGAATGGACTCCCGATAAAATAGATAAAGCTATGGCGGGTAAAACAGAAAACAGTTTTAAACTAACTAAAAAAGTACCTATTTATATTACTTATTTTACTTCGCTGGTCAATGAAAATGGAGAAATTGGTTTCTTTCAGGATGTTTATGAGCGAGATGCCGAATTAAACAAAACGGTTTCTCCTCAGACGGGAGTAGTATCTAACTAAAATTTAACCAATTAGTTAGTTCACTTCATCAAAAGAGCTGTAATTTTTAATAGGGTAATTTTAGATTTGAACTTAGAGTTTGAAAGAATAATAGTATCTTTAATAACTCAAATGCAAATCTAAAATTACCCTTTTTTATGGAAGACGATTATACTGAAGTTAGAAAAAGCTGGTGGGACAGAAACTGGAAATGGTTTGTTCCAACCGGATGTTTAAGCCTCGTGGTGCTGTTTGGTGTGTTTATAGCCGCACTTGTCTTTGGAGTTACCACCATGCTCAAAGAATCTGATTCTTATAAAGCTGCCATGAACGAAGCACAGCATAATGCAATAGTGCTGGAGAAATTGGGCAGTCCAATCGAAGACAACGGAGTTGCCTCAGGCAGCGTTAATTCAAGCAACAGTATAGAACATTGCAACTTACAAATTCCAATAAGAGGTTCTAAAAGCAGAGGAACTTTATACGTCGTGGGAACCAAAAATGGAACATGGAAATACGATGAAATGAGTCTTTATGTCGAAGACACTAAAGAAAAAATTGATTTGCTAAAAAAATAAAAAACAAACAAAATACCTTCACCTAAACCCCGTTTACGATACTACATTATGAATCTACGTCCGTTTTTTTTGTTCCTTTTTCTAAGTTTTTATTCTTGTATTTTTTCCCAAACACCCCAGCCAAATACCTCACAAAAGCAACCTGAAAGTAAGACTGCTGCCAATCAGGTTGATTATGTTAAGATCCTCTGGTTAGACAAAAAAGGTGTTTTGCAGCTCAATGAAGATTATATCAAAACCTTAACCGATCCACAGCGGGCAGCGCTAGGATTCATCACTACAAGCCTGGATCATGAATGTCATTGGGATGGTGATAAAAAAGCCGATGAAAGCAATCTGAAATGTAAATTCCTTTGGGCACTCAATCTAGGGTATCAATGCTCTGAAACGCATTTAGGATTTTTAAAACAATGGTTCAAAGAGGATCCGGACGTTTTAGAAGACCTGCAGACCTGTACCAAAAATGAAACCTTAGCCAACACCAGAGAATTTTTTCTATGGTTAAAAATGGCCACTACAAATGATAATATTAAAATCATCTACTCGGCAGCCGCTATAGACGGTGGCACTAATTTCAATTGGAAATGGACGGAAGCCTCCAGCTACTCCTATACCAATACGGGAATTAAACAGATATCCAGGAAAAATCTTGAAGGAAGGATCTTTTAGAAAAGGAACTTAGGTTCTGAGGGGCTAAGTGGTTTCAAAAATAACTTCATCCTTTTTGTGGCAATTTTGGAAAAATAATATTCGAATAGGCTATCTTATTCAGCTAATTTTTACTGTCCCCTATTTATATATCGTATAATTCTTTCAAATTAAATTTTATTCAAAACAGACCCTATTTCATACTAATTCTAATATCCAACTCCTTAAGTAACTGATGCAATACCGTTTATTCAGCAAGGCTTTTTTTTTCATTTAAAAACATCTTCTTTAGTAGTTAGCTTCACTGTCATATTCCTATATTTGGGCAAAAATAAACCTATGAGAAAAATTACATTATTATTACTGCTAGCCCTAATCAGTGGTACTTCTTATGCTCAAAAAGCAGACACTAACAAGAAAAAAGTTAAAATTACCATCCCAAAATCAGATTCCTTTAAAAACATTAAAACATATAACATCATCATACAGGGAGATGACACCTGGAATGCAACGTATGCCAAGAAGAATTCAAAAACTTATGAGCATAATGTTACTAAAAATACAATTGAAGATTACACTAAAAAAGACACAACCAATCCCGACGTTCGCGTTTTAATGGGGTACAAAGGAGCTACTTATAAAAGAGCCGATAATGGTACTTACCTTTTAGATGGAGATTTCAAATATTTAGTTTTAGGAAAAAACAATGAAATCTTATATGAAAAAGGTACAAATGCCAGAATGTATTCTGGTACTTATGTTAACGGAAAACCAAATCAAAGCTTAGCCAGCGATTTGAATAATATAGGATATAAATACCTTACTGACAATAACATTCTTATTACTGAAAAAGAATTTACTTTAAACTACGGTTTATTTGAAAAAGCGGAGGAGTTTAATGAACTTGTTGAGTTTAACACTAAAACAGATGAATTTTTAAACAAAATTGCTGCCAATTCTTTAGACCAATCCTACCTTTCAGAATTAGAAAAATTCTATTTGAGTTATGTTGGTAAAGAATACAAAAAATTAAAGCCGAAAGATTACAACAAAGTAATTTACCTGAACTTAGCCTTAACACAAATGTTTCTGTTAAACTTTGATAAATCTTTAGAATATCTTGAAACAGCTAAACAAGGTGCCGGTATGATGAGTTTATGGCCAGGCGAAGCTCAAGCAAATATTACAAGTTTAATGACGGTTAATCAAAAAAACTTAACTGCTAAAGTTGAAAACCCAACATTTGATTCGGCTTACTTTATCTATATCAATGGAAGCGTGTCTCAAAATGATAAAAAACTGACAGGAAAATTAAAAACCGATCGTTTTGCCAATCATGCAGAAGGAAGTATCATGGAATCTAATGATCCAACCGCAGCAAAAGTTTGGGCTTACAAAGATAACGGAGAAGTTGATTTTGTAGTAGTTAATGATAAAACAACAATTACTACTGATAAAGGTGTTGAGTTAAAATTCATTTCGTATAATAACAGCTTTATTCTAGTGGAGAAAACAGGAGATTTATGCTTTAAAAAATACGAATCTAACTCGAATGATGTTTACTGTGAGAAAGACGGTAAATTTGTAATACAAAAATAAAAACACATTTAGTACCTACAAAGTACAAGAAATTAAAAGCGGTTCAATTTAAACAATTGAACCGCTTTTGCATTTATAGGATCTATTTGCTCAAAAAGGTACTAAGGTTCTAAGGTTCTGAGGTTATAAAGTTCTGAAAACAATAAAAGCTTAGCTCCTCAGAACCTCAGCCCCTCAGATCCTCCAAAACCCCATTGTTAAGGTTGCAACAAATTGTTTGTTCTCCGGAAATAAAATTGTGGCTTTATTTTTGAATAAGTAGTATTTTTGAAAACTTATAAAATTACACTTTAATGAAAAAGATTCTACTTCTGTTACTTACGCTTACGTTTTCTTTCACTTCTAATGCTCAGGTACAAAAAACCTTAGATCAATTATCTCAATTGTCATCAAAAATAAAAGGTAACAGCGGTGTTGATATTGCCTCGGGATTAAAGGAAGCCCTGAACAAAGGAATTACACAGCAAGTAAGCAAATTAACCGCTGAGGATGGTTTTTACAAAAATGAAGCGGTAAAAATCCTAATGCCGGAAGAATTACAAAGGGTTGACGCTACTTTACGAAAAATTGGTTTATCCTCTCTTGCCGATGAAGGTATAAAAGCAATGAATCGTGCTGCTGAAGATGCTGTTAAAGAAGCTACACCAATCTTTGTTTCTGCGGTTAAAAACATGTCGTTTACCGATGCAAAAAACATTTTATTAGGGAACGAAAGTGCTGCAACCAGTTATTTACAAAACAGTACAACAACCGCTTTGTACAGCAAATTCAATCCGGTAATCAAAACTTCTTTTGAAAAAGTAGGTGCTGATGTAATCTGGACAAACATAATCAAAAAATACAATACCATTCCTTTGGTAAGAAAAGTAAACCCGGATTTGACTGATTATACAACAAATCAGGCATTAGCAGGTGTTTTTAAAATGATTGCTGTAGAAGAAAAAGACATTCGTACCAACATCAATGCAAGAACATCTCCTTTGTTAAAGAAAGTTTTTGCTATGCAGGACAAAAAATAGCTTTTAATGGTTTAACTGTTTAATCGTTGATTTGTGTAATCGGGATTTACAGTTAGCAATTAAATGATTAACCAATAACCTAAACCAAAATGCAAAAAATAACCATTCTGATGCACTGCAAAGATCAAAAAGGAATCATTGCCGCAGTGACCACTTTTATTGCTAAAGTCGAAGGAAACATTACCTATATCGATCAACATGTTGATGTAGAGCAAAATGTTTTTTTTATGCGACTGGAATGTGAACTCACCAATCAACATGTGAGCGCCGAATCGATAAAAGAAGATTTTTCAAAAACGATTGCTACCGACTTTAATATGTCGTGGGAATTGTACAATCAGGAACACAAACCTAAAATGGCTCTGTTTGTCTCCAAATACGATCATTGTCTGTTTGATATTCTTGGGCGTTACAGTGCTAACGAATTAAATATAGAAATCCCTGTCATTATTAGTAATCATAACGAGTTGCGATCAGTAGCCGAACGATTTAATATTCCGTTTCACTGTGTTCCATTTACAAAAGACAATAAAGAAGAAGGTGAAGCCAAACAAATTGAACTGTTAAAAAAATACCAGATTAACTTCATTGTCCTGGCACGTTATATGCAGATCGTTACCCCTAAATTGATTTCGCTTTACGAAAATAAAATCATTAATATTCATCATTCGTTTTTACCGGCCTTCCCGGGTGCTAAACCTTATCACTCGGCTTTTAAACGAGGGGTAAAAATTATTGGAGCAACCAGCCACTACGTGACGGAACAACTGGATGAAGGGCCAATTATTGAACAGGACATTGCGAGAGTTTCGCACATACATTCCGTTGAGGATTTTATTATGAAAGGGCGTGATTTAGAACGTATCGTTTTAGCCAGAGCGATAAAATTACATGCCGAAAGAAAAACAATAGTTTACAGTAACAAAACGGTTGTTTTTTCTTAGGCTCAAAGCCGCAGAGGTTCAAAGGGACATAGATTTCCCTCTTAACTAAACCACTCTGCACTGAAAGTGCAGAGGTTTGTTTTACGAGGGACTGAAAGTCCCTCTTCTTATTTCATTCA
>NZ_CAGKLC010000161.1 GCF_903469665.1 Flavobacterium sp. UGB4466
GGAGTGAGCAATATAGATTTTTTCTTGTTCAGATTATCTAATCTTTTTGCTTAATCCCCAACTTTTGAACCTGATCCAAAGTAATTTTTCTCCCTACAAAATCCCAATAAAAAAAGCTTCAGAGAAATCTGAAGCTTTTGTTTTGATAAGTAGTCCGTGGGGGAATCGAACCCCCCTTACCAGGATGAAAACCTGGCGTCCTAACCGATAGACGAACGGACCTGCTTTGTTGTTGCGGGTGCAAAAATACAACTGTTTTTAGAATACACAATAGCTTTTTTGAAAATTTTTTTCTGGCTTATTCTGGAAACAGGGCCTTTAGAAATAACCAATCGCAGAGGGGTAGAATGAATTAAAGTTGTATTCATTTGATTAAGAATTGGTTGTTTTGACAGTAAAAAACAGGAAATAAGATTTTTCTTTTCTTTTATTAAAATGATGCCTTTCAAAAAAAATGAAAAATATTTTTGCAATTATTTGTTTTGAAGGAAAATTCATGCGTTTTATTTGGGATTTTTCGAGGATTTTTCAAGAAAAGTAGATATCAGATAAAACTTAAAAGTATATTGTGCGAATGTATTTTGGTTTCGCACTTGCAATCTGAATCAAATCATAAATTAATTGCAGGACATAAAAACAAAAATAGCACCGGCTTTTTTGGGAATGAATCGGAATTATATTCTGGATAAGTTTCTTTTAAAAAAAACTTTAGAGGAAATCAATAAAAATGGATAAAAAATATATTTTTAGTGCTTGGAAAAATTAACCATTTAAACTTCACTTACCACCATGAAAATTATATCTAAGATAGTACTAATTTGCTTTTTATTATTCTCCTGCAAGGAAAGGAAAAAAGAGTTAAACGAAAGATTAAATAAGAAAGAGATTTTGGTTGAGCAGGAAGAAGATTTAATAACAGCTAAAAAAGAGAATGTAAATAATAATGTGAAAGTTAAATTTTCCGACTTAACCATTTTAGTAAAAGATTTGATAAAAGAGGTTGAAATGGATTGGCGTAATGAATCAGATCAGGATGATTATACTTATAGAGCAGAAAAAGATACTGTTTATTTTAATCTTATTCCTGGTGATTGGATGTTTGACAAAACATTTAAGATTGAACAAACTGAGTTTGAAGAGATAGAATTGTATGGACAAATTGAAGTGAAAATAGGAATTGAAACAGAACGAGAGATTGAAGTTCCACTTTGTGTTATTGACAATTGGAAAAGTTACAGGTCAGAATGGAGAAAGCTTAAAATCAATCAGGAAGATTTAAAATTTATATATTTTGATGAAAGTGCGGATCCTCCAATAAAATTTACGATTGACGAACTCAAACTTGCTGTAGAAAAAAATTGTGGAGCTGAATGGTTTGATGATATAAAGAATATTAAATCTCTTGAAAAAATAGACACTAGTTTTTTTACAACTAAATACATTTATAAAATAAGAGCAAAGAATAGTAAAACAAATCAAATAGTAGAAAAGTATTTTATATTTAATACCCCTACAAGCTGCTAAAATTAGTAAATATTATAGCTCTTCGAAATCGCCATAAAAGTTGCGCAGATGCCTTCACTTACATCGTAGTGCTACTTATGATACCTAATTGAACATTTGTATGTATATTTGATATCGGTGTTTTAATTCAGCATTTGTGCTTCTAACACCACAATTACAAACAAAAATACGGTGTCCCACTTCAGAGAAAACGATCTTATGTACATTGAACAAATAATAGAAACTATAAGTACCACCTACGTTACGTTAACAGAGGAATGTAAAGACGATCTCAAAAGAGGGGCAAAAGTTTTGACGTTTGATAAAGAGACAGTGCTTGTAAAAGAAGGCCAGTTTGCCGATAAACTCTATTTTATAATTAGTGGAAGTGCAAGAGCCTATTATACTAAAAATGGCAGGGATATTACAGATTGGTTTGCATTTGAGGGTGATTTTGTAAGTGCCATTGATAGCTTTTTCCGAGGCGGTCCAACGATATACAATATCGAATTGCTAGAACCCACAACTTTGTTGCAAATTTCAAAAGAAACAGTATTGGCATTGAGCGATAAACATCATTGTTTTGAGAAATTAGGAGGAATTGCGGTAACTAAAACAATGCTTAAATTGCGGGAAAGAGTTGTTTCGATACAATTTGAGAGCGCTTTGCAGAAATATAAAAGTCTATTAGATACGCGCCCCGATATTATTCAACGCGTTCAGTTAACACACATTGCTTCCTATATTGGTGTGACGCTTGAAACTTTGAGCCGGATTCGCAACCCAAAATACCGAATTTGATTTAGATCAAATGGATTTTCAATAAGTTGATTGAACTTTGCAGAAATCAAATGAGATGATACGAATTCATTCTATTTCAGGGCTAACCATTACAGTTTTTATTGGGTTACATCTATTCAATCATTTTTGCAGCATTTTTGGTGTGGTGACCCACATTGCAATAATGGATACTTTACGATTGTTTTATCGCAATACTTTTGTTGAGACAATTTTATTAGTGGCAGTTTTGGTTCAAATTGTATCAGGAATCAATCTTTTTAAGAAAAGCAGAAAAACAGCAACATCCCATTTTGAGAAACTACATATTTGGACGGGACTTTACCTGGCTTTTTTTCTAATTGTTCATGTGAGTGCTGTTTTCATCGCCCGCCTCTTTTTACATCTCGATACCAATTTTTATTTTGGTGTGGCAGGCCTTAATACCTTTCCTTTTTATTGGTTTTTTGTTCCGTATTACGGACTTGCAATTCTTTCTTTTTTCGGACATATCGCTTCCGTTCATAATAAAAAGATGAAAAGCAATGTTCTGAGTTTAACTCCGGCACAACAGGCAAAATCAATTCTTATATTCGGATTTGTGTTAACAATCATTCTATTTTATGGACTGACCAATCATTTTAATGGAGTAACATTCCCAAAGGAATACAGAATAATAATAGAAAAAATAAAGAAAGTATGATTGAGAAAAGAAATTTTGCCGATTGGTTTACTGGTGTATCTAAGAACTTCAAAAAAAATAAATTATGCTAAAATTAGGAGGATATATCAATATTGTAATTGCAATCGCTCACATCGTCGGATTGTTATGGGCGGACCAGATGTTTGAAATTACGGGAATTGGAAAAGAAATGGCAACACTAGCTCAAAAGCACAGTACTTTGCCTTATCTGCTGACCATTATTGTGGCTATTGTGTTTTTTATTTTCGGTCTTTACGGCCTTTCGGCAGCTAATAAATTTAGAAAGTTGCCATTTCTTAAACCGGTTATCTTTTTAATTGCCGGAATATATCTGCTGCGTGGAATAGGAGAATTAATTGCTGATACAATACAGGGAACAAACTCAATAGCTGAAACAATATATTCTTTAGTGGCTATAATAATCGGGCTTTTGTTTTTAATTGGCGGGTTGCAAAAATGGAGAGCGGAAAACAACATTTTGTTATGAAAGTAATCAATCTGCATACAAGAATAATTAATCAGCCTAAACACAAAATCGAAGAATTGTTTAGAACCTTATCGTCTGGAAACGATATGATGCTGGCAACAGACAAATGGCCGCCAATGCGATTAGACAACGGATTAAGTATTGGTTCAAAGGGTGGACACGGGCAAATAAGATATACCGTTATGGATTATAAGCCGGACCATTATATTCAATTTCAATTTACAGAACCAAAAGGATTTAATGGATTTCATAAGTTTGAAATTACGCAGTTAGATACTAATGTAACCGAGCTGAAACATTCTATTGATATGAATACAATAGGTTTGGCGACCCTAAAATGGGTCTTTGCAATTCGTTGGCTGCACGATTCTTATATTGAAGATGCATTTGATAAAGTCGAAAACCATTTTACAAAGGAAAAGAAAAATAACAAGTGGACCATTTGGATAAGGTTTTTAAGAAGAATTTTTAAGCCCAAAAAGAAATAAATTCCTAAAAATTCTACCCCATTAAGGGAAGAGTTCCTGATGAAAAGCAGTATGTTTTTTTTGGAATTTTTATAAATTATAGGCAAAATCATTTTTTATTTCTTCCATCACAAATGAACTTTGCACATTTGAAATCCCTTTGATAACCGATAATTTATCGATCACAAACTTTTGGTATTCGTTCATATCATTGACCGCCACTTTCAGTAAAAAATCATAATTTCCCGACACGTGAAAACAACCCATTATTTCGGGCAATACCAGAATATGCTGTTTAAAATCATCTATCAATTCGCGTGAGTGCACCGCCAAAGTAACCTGACAATATACACTGATTGATTTTCCAATTTTTTCAGAATCCAGCAAAGCGACATAATTCTTGATGTACTGCTTTTGTTCCAGTTTTTTGATTCTCTCAAAGGTGGGAGAAACAGATAAGCCTATTTTATCGGCAATTTCTTTGGTATTTTGCTTCGCATCTTGCTGCAAAAGCATCAATATTTTTTTATCTATGGCATCCATCTCAGAATAATTATATGGTTTTAGAAAAAAGAAATAGTAAATTCAATATTAAAAAACTTAATTATGATTCAAATTTAGAATTATATTTTGAGTTTTATTGTTAATAAAGAATATTAAACCATAAAAAGTACATTTACAGAAAAATTAAATGTTATGGCACCTATTTCAGAATCATTATCCATACAAGACAATCAACGTTTAGTCGATTTGAATCAATACATCGAAAATGCCAGAGATAATTTCTTGGGCTATCCTGTATCCAAAGATTTTGATTATTCGGAAATCAGTCATTTTTTAAAATATCCGATCAATAATCTTGGTGATCCTTTTGAAGACTGTACCTACAAAGTACAAACACACGAACTGGAAAGAGAAGTGGTTGGCTTTTTTGCCAAATTATTCCGCGCCAATCCAAAAGATTATTGGGGTTACGTTACCAATGGCGGTTCTGAAAGTAATTTGTACGGACTGTATCTCGCAAGAGAATTATATCCAAAAGCAATGGTGTATTATTCGGAATCAACCCATTACAGTGTGCGTAAAAACATTCATTTGCTCAACATTCCGAGTATCGTTATTCGCTCACAGGAAAATGGTGAGATTGATTATGAGGATTTTGAAAACACGTTGAAACTGAATCGCCATAAACCGGCTATTGTACTGACTACTTTTGGTACCACAATGAAAGAAGCCAAAGACGACGTATCAAAAATTAAAAACATTCTAAAAGCATTAGCCATACAGGATAGTTACATCCATTGTGATGCAGCCTTATCCGGAAGTTATGGTGCTTTTATGGAACCGCGACTTCCTTTTGATTTTATGGATGGTGCGGACAGTATTTCCATCAGCGGACACAAATTTATTGGTTCACCAATTCCAACCGGTGTTATTATCACGAAGCGTTCTAATAGAGACAGAATCTCGAAAGGGATCTCATATATCGGTTCCTTAGATACGACGATTACAGGATCCAGAAATGGGCATTCCCCGTTGTTTTTATGGTTTACCCTGAAAAAATTAGGGATTGAAGGTTTAAAAAAGCGTTATTTACACAGTCTGGAAGTAGCGGAATACTGTGAGCAGCGATTAAAAGACATGGGAATTGCTGCCTGGAGAAATCCAAATTCGATCACTGTAGTTTTTCCAAAAATAACCGAAGAAGTGAAATCAAAATGGCAATTAGCCACTGAGGGCGATATCTCTCATATTATCTGCATGCCAAACGTAACCAAAGAACAAATCGACTTGTTTATCAACGACGTAGAAAATTGCATTGAAGCCCCGGAAGAAATGGCAGAATTCAGTTGGTAGTGTTTTAGAATAGTATGGTTCATTCTGTTCTGTAAAAGAGCTTATAAAAAAAGCGTAAATGTCTCTGACTTTACGCTTTTTTGTATTGTAAGTGGTTTGAATACTAATAATACAATTTTGTATTAAACTTGAGGTAAAGTCAGAAGTTTGATATCGTTTTCGTTTTTTATATTAGATTTGTTTTTAGAGAAGACACAAAATCAGAGATATTTGTGTAACACTCAAGAGAACAGTTCGAAGAGGGGGGAGGCTTGGCCAAGCGCGGGATATACTATTGATAGAGCAACACTTTAAAAAAAGCATTATGAATGATCATTATAATTTGATGCAGCTCAAGTTGTTGATAAATGAAGTTTTTGAGGTAGATAATATCAATTTGGACACGGCAGTAAATAAGCTCCAAACAATATCAGAAGATAATGATTGTTTTATAGGTTTATTTAAAACAAAATTTAACATAGATATGAATGCTTTTGATTATTATGAATATTTTGATGAAGATGAATTTATATTGATTTCAATTTTTAGAAGAATCTTTCGAACGAAAAAAGAAAAGAAATCATTAACTGTGGAACATTTGTTATCAATTATAAATAAAGGGGAATGGTTTGAACCTGATCTCTAAGTATACCGTCCCGCTCGGCGAAGTGTTCATCTGCAACGCTGTGGCGAATGTCTCTGACTTCGCACCCGCAAAGTGATTAAGTTTTCTTGTAGAAGATGTAATTTGGAAATGATGATTAATATAAATAGAATTAAGAAAAGTCGGGAG
>NZ_CAGKLC010000162.1 GCF_903469665.1 Flavobacterium sp. UGB4466
ATATTTAGTCATTTGATTTAAAATTAATCCGTTTAGTGTACTTCGAAAAAATAAAACTAAACACATAGAAACATAGTTTCTAAATTTAAAAAAGAATACTACAGAGAAATATTTTTCTCTCACATAGTTAATGTGTTTTTGAAAATAAGTACAACTTTTTAAAACCTAAAACAAAAAACTCAGTACCTTAGTACATTAGCCACTCAGATCCTTTAAAAAAACTATTTCGCTGCCGTTGGCACCGTTGCTTTTTCTCCGATAACAACTTCGTTGAGCAATACATCTTTGGCATTTTCGCTTGAAATCGCATTTTTTGCCCACTTGATATTGATAGCATTAAAGGAGATGTTACGTACTTTTTTATCCGGAAATCCCTGAATTACAATTCCGGATGCCGTGGCCTTGTTGCAGGTAATATTGGAGAATGAAATATTTGAAATCTCAGATTGAAAACCGCTTCCTTCTCCGTGATAATTGGCTGTGATATACAAACAATCCTCGACCTCATCGAGTTTTACGTTTCGCACAAAAACATTCCTGATGAAACCGCCTCTGTCAGCATTGGTTTTCAAATAAATGCCTCGTTTTAAATATCCTGCTGTTTCACAGTTTTCGACGAATACATTCTGAACTCCCGCCGACATTTCGCTCCCAATCACTACTCCATGAAGTCCTTTAAACTTGCAATTTCTAATGACAATATTCTCGCTTGGAGTAGCCGAATTAGCTCTTCCTTCATGATCTCGTCCGGCTTTTATGGCTACATTATCATCCCCATTATCAAAGGTCACATTTTCAATTAAAACATCTTTTGCATACTCAGGATCAATTCCATCGTTATTATGATTCAATGATTTGTAATGCACACCACGCACGGTAATGCTCTGCGATTTCAATAGATGCAAACACCAAAAAGGAGAATTTTCAATATGAATATTTTCAACCAAAATGTTTTTACAATTTAAAAACTGAATCATCTGCGGACGCAAAAAGTATCCTTCTCCAAACTTCCTGTCCTCAAAAGGTGTACTATTATGGTTCATATCACGACTTCTGTTTTTTCCGGCGCCTTCCTTTGCTTTAAAACTTTTCCAGATTTTACCTCCGTTACCATCAATCGTTCCTTCTCCGGTTATGGCAATATTCGAACATTCATTAGCATAAATCAACGGACTGTAATTGTATAACATTGTTCCTTCCCAACTCGTTAAAACCATTGGTAAATAATCTGTCGGAGTATCGCTGAATTTAATTTTTGCCCCTTTTTCTAATTTAAGATTGACATTACTCACAAAATGAATCGGACCATTGATTTTATAAATTCCTTTTGGAACAATGATTGTTCCGCCCTTATTCTTTTTACACAAAGCCATTGCTTTGTCAAAGAAAGGTTTGTTATTGGTAATGGAATCCCCCTTTGCTCCTAACTTTACCATATTAATTTGATACGAAAGAAATACGGGAAGCTGAATTCTATTGACAATTGAATCAACCTTAGTCGATGGAAATTCAGTACTCTGAGCAAAAGAAGCCCAGGAAAGGAATAGAAAAATGAAGTGTTTAAAAGTCATGTTTTTTTAAAGGTTCTTAGGTTCTGAGTGGCTAAGGTGCTAAGGCTTTTGCGAATCTTTTACTCTTACTTTATGGCTGCCTGACCGGAATACCAATTTGGAATTGAGTCTTTTAGAATGTTTTCTGTGCTGTAGTTTTCAGCTTCTTTTTTTGTGAGCTGATGTGACCATGAAACTCTTTTTGCAGAGGAAGCTCCCTCGCCTTTGCAATTGTATTCGGCATAAAAAGCCGTTTTTTCCGCTTCGGGTTTTGACCAATTTTCCCAACCTTCCGGTCTGATATGCTTTCCCAAATCACAGTTCATATAAACGGTTTTGGCATAGATACGCCAAGGTCTACCTAGATAAACTGCTGTTGCTGCCGGCTCAGCCGTGAGTTTGCAATTTTTAAAAACAAATCCAAAAGCGGTTCCTTCAGGTGTTGAAGCAGCAGTAATATAGGAGTTTTTGATACTGTGAATCTCGCAGTTCTCAAACAGAGCTGTTGCACTTCCGAAGATAAAATCGGTTGTTCCTTCGATGTAACTGTCTTTAATGTAGTGTTTGGCTTCTTTTCCGGACAAATAGAGCGTATCCTGATTTCCGAGAATTAAACAGTTTGAAATCTGAACTCTGTTTGCTACAACAGACAGTGCAATGGCCTGACCGTTATCACCTGAAGCATTTTTAATCGTTAAATTGGATACCGAAAAATCATCGCCTTCCACTAAAAGGGTATAGGTATGAAAAGTACTATTTCTCCCCACGTTAATCTTAGAGAAGTTATCATCAAAAGTAATGATGGTATTTTCTTTGCTTTCACCAATTAGAGCCACTTGACTGTTCCATTCCGGAATACGGATTTTCTCCTTGTAAATTCCGTTTTTCACAAAAACAGTTACCTTTTCATAAGGAAAAGAAGGGCACGCATTTATAGCATCCTGAATTTTTGTAAAATCTCCCGAACCGTCTAAAGCAACAGTAATCCGGTTACTTTTTTGGGCATTTGAAGATTCTTTAGACGTTATTTTTACTCCGTTTTTTACAGCCCAGGCGGTGTATTTTTTAAGTACTTCTTTGGGTGAATCTGAATACCAGGAATAGCCGTTTCGTCTTTCGGCACCAATTTCCTCTATTGATTTTTTTCGGATTCCGTCACGATCACAAAAGAAAGGCTCATTGGTAGAAAGATCCATAAATCTCGCCCAGATCGGGGCTGCATTTTGCGTTACAATCATTTTTTTATCGATCACTTTTCCGGCGTCATTTAAAACACGCTTTTCTTCCAGATTGGTGATTTTTGTTTTTTCAAACCAAAGCTTTGCGCTTTGTACGGCTGTAATAATTTCAGGAGAAGGTTTTTCGACCGACATTAAAAGCAATACAATTTTTGCGGATTCAGAGCCGCTTAACGATGCCAGTTCGAATGCTCTTGCGTTTGCAGGTGTCAAAGTAACCTCATCGTGTTGTGCACACCAGGCTGTTAAAATACCATTCTGTCTGTATTGTGTTTTTAAAATACAATCTATTCCTTTTTGGAAAGATTCTTTCGCTTTTTCGACCATTGCTTTAGATGGTTTTATACTAAAATAATCGGTTTCCTCACTTACTTGGCGTATAATGTTCAGGATATTCACCATCGAATCATCATTGTATGTGATGTGCGTGTAATAGCCTTTTTTTAAAGGGTAAAACTGAGGCCATCCCCCATTTTTATATTGGGCTTCCAACAAATAATTCAATCCGTTTAAAAACGATTCTTTGTATCGATCGTCTTTTACCTGCGCGTACATTTTAGACATGAAAAGCATCTCCTGACACGTTGCCCCATTGTCTGTAGTCGTTTCTGCAGTTGTTTTTTTAAGCTTCAGTAAATCCTTTTTCTGCTCCGGCGTTAATTCATTCTGCATTTGAATGTTCTTGGGCCACCCGCCTATCTCTCTTTGGTAGAGCAGTACATTCTCTGCTATATTTTTGGCCTCATCGGTACCAAACCAGGCTGCATCATTTTTTCGAATGACATCCGGCCAGTTTTTATAGGTGTTCTGTGCCTGAATACCAAAACTCAGAGCCATACCAAAAAGCAATAGGATATTTTTTAACTTAATCATTTTAAAATTTTATTTTGTTATTCTAATCCAATAAACCCGACAGGTTTTAAAAACCTGTCGGGTTTATAGTATATTATCTGTTTAATTCAACAGCTGCTAGAATAAATGGTCCTGTTGCTTTAGGATCGTTGTCTTTTTTCTTTTCGTTTACATAATACGTATACGATCCATCGCGATATGGATTCCCTCCCAAACCTGCCACCTGACAGGCTTGCGTAAGAGTGATTCCACCATCAGCATCTACCCTGATCAATTGTTTGGTTAAACCGTCAAAAGCTTTATGGGCCAAATTTTTATACTTTGCAGGCAGATATCCTTTGTTCGCTCCTTTTGCAAAAGCATAAGCAAACATTGACGATCCCGAAGCTTCAAGATAGTTTCCTTCTGCCCCACCTTTGTCCGTAACCTGATACCATAAACCGGATTTGTCCTGATATTTAGCTAAAGCAACCGAAGCCGTATTCAGGTATTTTACCAGTTCTTTTTGTTTCGGATGGTTTTTAGGGAAATAATCCAAAACATCAACCAATGCCATTACATACCAGCCTAAAGCTCTTGACCAAAAGTTCGGAGAGGTTCCTTTATCCTTATTTGCCCAAGGCATTTGTTTGCTCTCATCCCAACCGTGATACAACAAACCTATTTTAGGATCTGTTGCATGCAATTGAATTAACTCAAACTGTTTCGCAACATCATCAAGACTTTTCCCTCCTTCAAAGGTAACAGTATATTGGGCATAAAATGGTTCACCCATGTACAAACCGTCCAACCACATTTGATTCGGATAAATTTGTTTGTGCCAGAATCCACCACTGGCTGTTCTTGGCTGCTCTGTCAACTGCTTGCGTAGTAGCTGAAGCGCTTTTAAATACTTTTCATCTTTGGTAGTAGCGTAAATATCAAACAACAAGCGTCCCGGTACAATTAAGTCAATATTATACTTGTCCAGTTCATAGGTTTTAATCGTACCGTCGTTTTGAACAAGAACATCTGCATAGCTTTTTACATAGGCTGCGTATCTTGGATCCGGATTTTTTTTGTTCAGTTCTTCAATAGCATGTAAAACCAATCCATGAACATAATCCCATTTTGCTATTTTTGAATCATCGATCCTATAACTTTCGGGATGACGTTTCATTAAAGTCAAAGCCATTTTATCAGACCATTTTAAATCCTTTCCGATCACAATTTCTTTGTTTGAAGGTTCCTGCGAAGTGACTTTACAGCTTGCAAAGACCATCAGACAAACCAACGTCATTGCTGTAAAATAACCTTTTGTATTCTTATTTTTCATTGCTACTTTATTTTAAATTCTACTATTTATCTAATTCTAATGCACTCAGCAAAAATGCAGCAAGAGCCGGTGAACTATTGTCCTTTGCCTTACTTTTGATATAATATTCATTTGATCCGTCCCGAAATGGTTTTCCTCCTAAACCCACATTCGAAGATACCTTTGAAATCACAATATGGCCCTGATCGTCAGTAGTCACAAATTCTTTTGCGTAGGATTCAAATGACTTTTGCGCTGTCTTTTTATAGACTGAACTCAAATATCCTTTATTTGTTCCTTTTGCTAAAGCATAAATAATCATGGCTGACGATGATGCTTCTAAAAAATTCCCATTCATTTCGGGCTTATCAGCAATCTGATACCATAAACCTGATGTACTTTTATACTGTACGGCAGTTTTGGCGATTTGATTCAGGTATTCCTTTAGCACTTTGTACTTGGGGTGTGTTTTTGGATAGTATTCCAATGTTTCAACCAAAGCCATCATGTACCAGCCTATACCACGTCCCCAGATGGTTGGCGAGGTTCCCGTTTGCGGATTTGCCCAAGCTATTTCCTTACTCTCGTCCCAAGCCTGATAAACCAAGCCTGTATTTTTATCTGTCAAATGATCGTGCACCAATTCAAATTGTCTGGCAATATCGTTCAAAGCTTTACCATTTTCAAATTTCACCGTGTATTGAGTGTAAAAAGGCTCGGCCATGAACAAACCATCAATCCACATTTGATTGGGATAAATTTGCTTGTGCCAGAATCCTCCACTTGCGGTTCTGGGTTGATGGTCTAACTGATCCCGGAGCTCCTGTAGTACTTCTAAATACCGTTTGTCCTTAGTTTCGTCGTAAAGTCCGAACAACAGTTTGCCCGGGTTGGCACAATCAATATTGTACTCGTTCTTATCATACTTCGCGATCTTTCCATTGGCATCAATCAGTTCATCTGCATATTCTTTGATATAATTGAAATATTTTTTATCGTTTGTTTTCTGATATAATTTTTCAAAAGCAAACAAAACAAATCCCATTTTATAATCCCATTTTGGCTTTTCAGTTCCGTCAATCTGCCAGGCTTTTGGATATTTATCTATAATTGTAAGCGCTGTTCTCTGTGACCACTTTAAATTATCACGTAAGACGTTATTTTCAGTCGTCTGCGCCATTATTTTAGTACTGAAAATCAACAGTAAAACAATCCAATTGGTTTTTATAAAAGTCGGTTTAAGCATAAAACTAACATTCTGGTAGTTGGCCTTTTTTGCCACAGATTAAAATGGATTAGGTTAACTTGTGTATTAAATTACGAATATCTTTTTCTCTCGCAGATCATACCGATCATGCAGATTTTTTAATCCTTTTAATCTCTGACACACTTCACTCTTTACTCATCACTCTTCACTCATCACTCTTCACTCTTCACTCTTCACTCTTCACTCTTCACTCTTCACTCTTCACTCTTCACTCTTCACTCTTCACTCTTC
>NZ_CAGKLC010000163.1 GCF_903469665.1 Flavobacterium sp. UGB4466
AAATAATACAATTTAACATTCAAAGACAAGAAAAACGTCCCCAGTACTGAGAACGTCTTTCGGAAATATATATATACTAATTCTAAAAATACTTGCTTATGCTTTCACGTATGCATCATCATGAACACTCGCTACAGCTCTTCCTGAAGGATCGTTCATGTTTTTGAAAGCCTCATCCCATTCTAAAGCAATTTTTGTACTACACGCTACACTTGCTTCCTGAGGTACACATAATGCAGCCGCGTCACTTGGAAAATGTTCCGCAAAAATAGAACGGTAGTAATACTCTTCTTTAGACGTTGGTGTCTGCAATGGGAATTTATACTTTGCATTGGCCAATTGTTCGTCTGAAACTTCTTGGGCTACCACTTCTTTCAAAGTATCAATCCAACTGTATCCAACACCGTCTGAAAATTGTTCTTTTTGTCTCCAGGCAACACTTTCAGGCAACATGTCTTCAAATGCTTTACGAACGACCCATTTTTCCATTGGATGCTCTTTGTTGATCATTTTATCCTGTGGGTTGATTCTCATGGCAACATCCATAAATTCTTTATCCAAAAACGGAACACGTCCTTCAATTCCCCAGGCCGCTAAACTCTTATTGGCACGTAAACAATCGTACATGTGCAGTTTCCCTAATTTACGAACGTTTTCTTCGTGGAATTCTCTCGCGTTTGGTGCTTTATGGAAATACAGATACCCTCCGAACAATTCGTCTGCTCCTTCTCCTGACAATACCATTTTGATTCCCATTGATTTGATCACTCTCGCCATTAACCACATTGGTGTCGAGGCTCTGACGGTTGTTACGTCATAAGTTTCTAAGTTGTAAATCACGTCACGAACAGCGTCCAATCCTTCCTGAATGGTAAATTTAATTTCATGATGAATGGTACCGATATGTTTTGCTACAACCTGCGCTGCTGCTAAATCAGGTGATCCTTCTAAACCAACTGAAAAAGAGTGCAATTGCGGATACCATGCATCCGTCGTATCATCTGACTCGATACGTTTTTGTGCAAATTTTTTGGCTACAGCCGAAGTAATAGACGAATCTAAACCTCCTGAAAGTAAAACTCCGTAAGGAACATCACTCATTAATTGTCTGTGAACTGCTGCTTCAAGTGCTTTTTTGATTTCAGGAATACTGGTTTCATTGTCTTTTACTGCTTCATATTCTGTCCAGTCTCTTTTGTACCATTGTACAAATTCGCCGTCTTTACTGGTCATATAATGTCCCGGAGGAAACAGTTGGATTTTTGTACAGTACCCTTCCAGGGCTTTTAATTCAGAAGCAACATAGAACGTTCCGTGCTGGTCCCAACCAATATACAATGGAATAATTCCCATGTGATCACGAGCTATAAAATACTCATCTTTCTCTACATCATAGATTGCAAATCCAAAGATTCCATTCATTTCATCTACAAAATGAGGTCCTTTTTCTCTGTAAAGTGCGAGGATTACTTCACAGTCACTTTCGGTCTGAAAGTTGTATTTTCCCTGAAATTGTTTACGTAATTCTCTGTGGTTATAAATTTCACCGTTTGCAGCCAAAACCAGTTTTTTATCTTCCGTAAATAATGGCTGTTTTCCTGAGGCCGGATCTACAATCGCCAGACGCTCGTGTGATAAAATTGCCTTATCATTACTATATATTCCGCTCCAGTCCGGTCCGCGGTGACGGATAATTTTAGACATTTCCAAGACCTGAGGTCTTAAAGTCTCAGCTTTTTGCTTCAGATCAAAGGCGCATACGATTCCACACATAACTATATATTTTTTAATTATAAAATTTTAATTTGATGAAGCAAAGATGCGATATCAGTTACAATTGAAAAACACATATAGCAGTTTCAATTACAATTTAAAACTAAAAGTGAATTTTTACATATAAAATATAAAATTTAAGTATAAAAAAAAGGTCTAAACTTAAAAATTTCAATTTCGAGCTTCATAAAAGAAAAAAAAAGCAAACGAACAGAGAAATATTTAAATTAAATCACAGCAAACATCAGAATCATTAACAGATTCTCAAAGAGAAGAATAAATACTATTCTGAAATTATTGTTTCAATCAATCCCGAGGTTTAGGGAGAAATTATCTAAAGATTGATAAACTTTATATTGATCGTTCCTAAGGAACTTATTGATTGGTATTCATGCCCCTTCAACAGATTAAAATCCGTTGCTGCAAGATAAACCGTTCCTCCGGGACTTGTATATAAAATCCTTGATCTTTACATATATTGCAACAACGGATTTCAATCTATTGAAAAAAGTAATTAACAATACATAGTTTCTAAAGAGCAAGATATAAGAGCCTTGGGCTCAACATGTATTGTAGCAACGGATTAAAATCCGTTGAAAAAAAATCATCAACAAAACAAAGTTCCGAAGGAACGACACAATTAAATTTAAAAAAGTCTAAAAAGAAACACTAAGGAAAAGCTTTGAAAAAATAAACGAGTCCACCTATAGTCATCATTACTATTATCGTCCAATTTTTGAAAGACTGAAAATTAATTTGAAATTTATATTGATCATTTTTTTCAATCGCATCCTTTAACCAAAGCTTGTGAAGTTTATAAAAAGCAAAAGCAGCTCCAAATAGAGAGAAGCTGCATATTAAACTCAAATAATCCATTTAATTAACTTCCTGAATTAAATATTTTGTGCTGTTAATTTCAAAAGTAAACCCCACTTTATTTCCCATCAAGTGTGCTCCCAAAGGAGATTGAGGTGAAAGTGCAATAACATTTATACCTTCAATATTAATTTTAGGAAGTGCCACACTTACATACAAAAAGATTCCGTTGGCTTTTACCAAACTTCCCGAAATGATATTTTCGGTTGTTTTTGAAGCATCAATTTTGTCTAAAACTGCTTTTTGAGTGATTGCTTCTTTCAATTTATTCGTCAATTTTTCCTGCTCGATATGCATCATCGACAAAGCGGTTTCATGTTTGTCTCCGGCAGAACCTTTGGCATCGTTTTTAGAATCTTCGGTCAGAGCCGAAATCATGTCTCTAAAAACATCAATTCGGTCCTGAACCATTTGCTGGTAATGTGTATGTATTTTTTGTTTGAAAGTCATTTTTTTTTGAGGTACTGAGGTTCTGAGTTGCAAAGATGCAAAGGTTAAAATTAGAAATGAAAAAAAATACGCTTAACCTATTATTTCATCAGGAATCCATCCTTCATCATTACTTATCATTTTTCTTACCCATGACCAGCCGTTCAAACTTTTAATTTTTAGGATCTCATCGCCTTTGTCAACGTCGAGTTCTTTTGCAGTGTAATATTCTAAAACTTTAGCCTCTTTATTATCCTTAGAAATTTCAAGTATCTGAATGGGTACCCAGCCTCCATTAATTCCGTTATCTGCCCAAATCCACCCTTTCCACTTTTCTTCCGTTTCCTCTTCTCCTAATTTTACAATCTCACCCTTATCGAGAGTAATAGGATTTTCATATTGTGTTTTATAGGTTTCAAGAATTTTAAATACTTCTGTCATTATACAGCTCTTTTAATGAAATGAGTTTTTTTGGAGGTACTGAGGTTCTAAGTTACAAAGGTGCAAAGGTTTTATACAGTCTCAAAAAAGATAGCCATAAATTCACGAAAAAATATTCGTGAATTCGTGGCTTAAAAACTTTATATACTTTTATCTCTCGAATATTTTCTAAAAACTAGACCTATTATTCACATAAACCATTGAAAATAAAAACGTTCTGAAGTTCTTAGCTGCAAAGGTTTTTTCTCTTTGTTTTATTTTTTATTCAAAGAAAGCCGTTGGATAAACTACTTTTCCGCTTACTCCTGACAATCCATTTTCGGTTAAAGGAATCACCATGCAATTTTCTGCCGGAACATCGAAAGGCATTTCGATATGGTATTTTTCACAAAGTTCATAACCAAATCTCGGATAATAATCGGGATGTCCTAATAAGATCACTGATTTATATCCTAATTCTTTCGCGACTTCATGAGCACGCACGATAAGCTTCGAACCAATTCCCTTTCCTTGAAATTTTGGCAATACTGAAACGGGAGCCAATGCCAAAGATTCAAAAGATACTGTATCGTTTTTAATTTCTAATTTCGTCAATAAAATATGTCCTGCGATTTCATTCTCTACTTCGGCAACAATAGATAATTCCGGAATAAAAGCATCCGATTTCCTTAATCTTTCAACCAAAAACTGTTCTCTATGGTCACTATATTCTTCTTTTTCAAAAGCTTTCTCAATGAGATTAAAAACACTTTTGTGATCGTTTTGATTTTCTTGTCTGAGTTTAATTTCCATCTTAATTGTTTTAATTATCTGTCTATTGAATCGCAAAGTTCGCAAAAGTTTTTATCATGAATCGCGCTTAGCAAATGCAAAGTTCGCAAAGCTTTATGTTGAAATAGCTTTGCGAACTTTGTGTTTTATCTACGTAACGCAAAATAAAAATCTTTGCGTGCTTTGCGGTTAAAAAAAATTTAAAAATCAAATTTGTAGTTTGCTCCAACTACTACCTGGAATCCTTGTACCGGGTAATTCAGCCATTTTTCATAGGCCTGATTCCCTATATTATTCAATTTCAGAAAACAAGTCAAACGCTCGTTGTATTTATACCCCAAATGAGCATTGGCATCAAAATAGCTTTTTAGTGTTGTAATCACCGGATCGGTTCCTAAGCTTAGATTCGACTGCATGTCTTTTCGTTCTCCTACAAAGAAAACATTCAGTCCCGCATACCATTGTTTAGTGATATTTACATCCAGATTAGAACTCAATTTCATAGAAGGCAAATTCCATGCTTCTATACCGTCATATTTGTAACTGTTGAAGGTTCCATTGATTCCGAAAGAAACATTTTGAGAAAAATCAGCTTTTAATTCCCCATAAAAACGGAAGGTTCTGATATCATCATAAATCACTCCAAAAGAGTTTCCAAAGCCATAATTTTGATTAGAAAAATCTTCTGTGTAATCGTTGCTTCTGTATAGTGCTTTATCTTTTTCATTCAAATAAGAACCGGTAAGATTGTAACTAACATTGTTGGCCAACTTTCCTTTTAAACCCGCAAAAACAGTATATTGATTGTTGGTAGGTTTCACTAAAAGTGTTGGAGATAAAAACGGATTTTCAGTCACAAAATCAGCATAGGAGTTTTGATTTAAACCTCCATTTACTCCTGTATAAAAAATCATCAAATCTCCTACCAGCTTATAGGAAGCATTTACTTTTGGATAAATATAAAACTTGTTCCCGCTGTTTTCAGAATCCAAGCCATAAAACAAACCTGCTCCTAACTCCAGTGTCCAATCATTTTCTAACATTACAAAGCTTGGTTCAATTCCAAAATTAGTCAGACTGTATTTCAAGGGCTTTGTATTATCATACGCATAATTATGTTCAAAAGATCCGCTTACGTGATCTACAATAATATTGGTATTGATAGCCTGATCCATTATATCTACCTTAAAAGAAGGTTTTACATAAAAACGGTTTTCTGATGACGAAAAACTATCTGAAAAATGCGTAAACTTAGTCGAAATCTTACTAAAAACACCTTCCGTAAAAGCTACGTTACCGCCTAAAGAAATGGTATTGTACGAATGATTTGGATTAATTCCTCTTATTAAATCATCACGCATCTGTCCTGCTAAAGTTGATCCAAAATCAGCCGGTAAACCGTACCAATTGTACAATTGATTCTGATAGCCCAAATCGACATTCCATGACATATCACGATTGTTTACCCCATATCCCACATTCAATGCTGTATCATAAAACTCATCGTTTAATTCTACACCTTTAATTCCTCCCTGAGAAGAATGGTGACGAAACATACCTGCCACATAATCGTTGTTTCCTAAATCCTGATTGACAAACAATTCAGCCTTTAAAGTTCCGTAATTCCCTACTCCTAACGTAGCATAATTATTAAATAATTTTTCTTTTTTAGACTTCTCAACACCTTCTGCTTTTCCTTTTGAAGGCGTAAAGGTAGAGGCTACCGGAACAGATAAAATACTGTACTTTATAGTTTCTTTGGGCTGATTTCCGCTATCGTCAAGCGAAGGCGTCTCCTTTACTTTGAAAGCATCTGAAATCGTTGGCGAATAAGGCTTTACTACGTTTACTGTCTCTGTACCGATTGTTTCATTCTTCTTTTGCGAAAACGAAAGCTGCACAACAAACAGTACTAGTAAGATGATGATTTTATTCTGGCAATTAATTTTCATATATCTTTTTTTTGAGAAGAAAGAGAATAGAATAAAGAGTACAGACTTCCCTCCTTTTCTAAATTTTCTTTTTACTCTATAATTCTTTTCTCTTTACTCTTTACTCTTTACTCTTTACTCTTTACTCTTTACTCTTTACTCTTTACTCTTTACTCTTTACTCTTTA
>NZ_CAGKLC010000164.1 GCF_903469665.1 Flavobacterium sp. UGB4466
ATCATTCTGTAGATTGGCGGCCTAACTTTTAAATTACTTAAAGTGTTATATTTGATTCTGACAGATGCGACAGAACCTTCTACAAATATTATGGAAGATTTGAAAAGATTGTTATAGTTGAAGGAAGAATTGTCTTTCTTTGGCTCTATGAATTACTTTCTCGGATTTAAAAATAAATCTATTTGATTTTTTATTTGGTTAAATAAGTCTTCCCTCATTTTTGTGGGGAAAATGTCAGAGTTGAATGGTCAGTTAAAAGTTATTTAATATCATTCGCCTTCGCTTTTTGTGTGAGAAATAATATCTAGCCCATACAGGAAGTAGAGTTACAAAGTGCCTTGAACATATTTTTATTGTATCTGCTTTTTTTCATTGCCTGGAGAGGTAGCCACATCTTAATCTGCTTTTAGCGTCATTGTTTTCGGCTGTTTTAATCCAATTTGCATCATTGCCGGATTAGTAAAACAAAGAAAGGGAGTTATTACTGTAAATAGTAAAGACAGTAATTTAATTCTGTTTTTACATCTTGAATATTTTATGATTAATCTTGTTTTGCTGATTTTACTTCATCAGAAGGAGTGTTAAGTATAAATTCTACCATTAGGCGTTTGATATCATTCCCTTTTTCGTTCAGCATATTATGACCGCATAAAGGCAATCCGACCAGCCAGGTTTTAGGTCTCTCTTTTGCTATATTTAAAGCGCTTTCAGGCACTGCAACCCGATCTAATAAACAAGTTATAACTAACATTGGCGCTGTACCACCCGTAGACCACTGTTCTTTTGGTGTGGCATCACTAGACTTGGCTTGTTGTCCGGCCAAGGCTGGAAATTCGCCTTGTGCCTGATCCAGCAAAGCCAAATGCTCGTTGCCTGGAGCATACATAAGCTGTCCTTGCAATTTAAGCCATTCTTCTTTGCTGATTGAGGGATCCATGTAGCGTTGATACAGCGCCATAGTTTCTGCAGATGGCTGTGCTTCACCGCCTGCACCAATTAAAATAATGCCCAATACACGTTCAGGTCGGTCTTGAGAAGCGGTTCTCACCACGCGATTTCCATACGTTTTTCCAGCCAGGTAAACTTCTTTGAGACCGAGTTCGTCTGCCACTTTCCAAAGATCATCTGCATAATCGTGGAGTGTTAATCCCTCAATTTTTCCAGTACTGGCTCCCAAAGTTCGGTAGTTGTAGGTAACAACTTTGATTCCTTTTGATGCAATTGCCTGAGCGAGTTCATCGAGCTGGATTGCCGGTCTGCCATTACCGGCTGCCATAATTAAAGCGGCAGGACCATCTCCATAAATAAAGGTTTCGATTTGAATACCGTTTGCTTGTATCAGCTTTCTGATCCCCATTGAGTTGTTTTTTTGGGAGTATCCAAATGTTATTGTAAATAAAATAAATAAGGCCAGCAAACGCTTTGAGGGACAATGATGTGAATTTTTCATTTTACTTTTTTATTTTAAACACCGTGTTTCCTTCTTTGATGGATTCCAGAATTTGAATGGTATTCAAGTCTAAAGGTTTTATTTTTAATGGATTTTTATCCAAAATTACCAAATCGGCAAGCTTTCCTTTAGTTAATGTACCCTTTGAGTTTTCTTCAAAATATTGGATTGCTGCCCATTCTGTCAGTGTTTTCAATCCTTCGTAAGGAGTAATTCGTTGGTTTGGCCCCAATATTTTTCCGCTTCTGGTGACCCTGTTAACCGTTGCATCGAGTACTCGCATCGAATTAGGGAAGGTAACGGGTGCGTCATGGTGAGAAGTTGTAATAAGTCCTGCATCTATTGCATCTCTCATCGGCGAGATATAATCAGCTCTGGGATGCCCCAAAACGGATTGGACATGCCAATCGCCCCAATAAAAAGTATGCATTGGAAATAATGAAGGGATCACTTTTAGGCGGACCAATTCAGGAATTTGATCTTTGCGCAATGTCTGTCCATGAATGAGTACCGTTCTGTGATCGGGATAATTGTATTTTTTTTCCGCGAGATCAATCGCTTTTAAATACTGGTCAATTGCAGCATCGCCGTTGGTATGGCACAATAGCTGCCATTTATTTTTAAAGGCAAGTGCTACATAATCATCCGCCTGTTGATCGGTCATTACGCCTTGTCCTTTATAATCTGCTTTTTCACCTGCAGGCGGAATATGGTAAGGGTGGGAGAGCCATGCAGTTTTACCTTGCGGCGAACCATCCAGCGTTAATTTCACACCGCCAATTCTGTATTTATTTTTATAGTGATGCGTGGGGCTGTAATAAGGGCTTTTCATAATTTTTTCTACACCCAGCGCAACATCAGGATAGGAAACAATATCTAAATAGAACTTTTTGCTGTTTGCTCCATCTTCTAACTGGGACATCTGCTGTAAAGTAGCCCTGCCTTCTTGTACAGTCAAATAACCATTTTTAGCATACTCAACGAGCGCTTTATCAATAAACATAGTATTAGCTTCTGCATCTCCTTTTCCTAAAATTGGGAATAGAACGGCAAAAAAAGCACCTTCTTCCAATACGCCGTTTGGCGTCCCATCAGCATTTCTACGATATTTTCCACCGACGGGGTCTTTGGTGTCCTTATTGATGCCTAGCATTTTCATGGCATAGGAGTTAAGTACCCCTAAATGTCCTGATTGATGTACGATAACTACTGGTTCAGTGCTACTTATTTTATCCAAATCAGCAGCTTTTGGGTGGTCCGCTTCTTTGAGCTGGGAATCATCGTAGCCATTTCCTAAAATCCAGCCAAATTTTTTAAGCATCGTTTTACCGTCTGCTGAATTTTTATATTGGTTCACTGCATTGATAATTGAAGCAAAATCGGCACCGGGACCATCCGGAGGCGGCAGTAAATTAGCGACCGATGCGGTAAAACCAACATTAAGAAAATGGCTATGGGCATCTAAAAATGCCGGGAGCATCGTTTTTCCTTTCAGATCTACCATAATGTGTCCAGATCCTGCTTGCTTCATGGCTTCTTCTTCCTTGCCTACAAATAGTATTTTTCCGTCTTTAACTACAATCGCCTGGGCATAAGTGGGCTTTTTTCCTTCCATGGTGATGATGTCTCCGTTGTAATAAACGGTAGCTTTATTGCCTGAACCTTGATCTGCCGCCAATTTTTCGTCTTTTTTACAGGAGACCGTCAAAATTGCAAATGCCAATATTGATAAGATTGAATTTTTCATAAGCTTATTAGTTAATTAAAAAAATAAATCATTTGATTTTTATAGTTTCACTTCTACTAATTCCGGGCATTTCCAAGTTCCATTCAAAATTTCTTTGTGAGGCCTGTAGAGTCGAATCATATAATTCCATCCCTTCATGATATATAAAAAATTTGGCTGGTTGGGATCTCCTCCAAAATGTATGGTTACGCTGCCATCCGGATTCTTCTTGGATGTTATCGAATTGAAATTATAGCTATTGTATTTATTTACTTCATAGTACCCTTTTTCATTGTATAAAGACACAGACCAAAAAGCATCAACAGGAACATCTTTCAGAGTCAGGGTGTAAGCAGTTACACCATCATCTTTAGGTGGATTTAAATTAAGATAAATAGCATCTTTTTCTGGATTTCCACCGTATCCCCCCGCTGTTCCTAACAGTTGTCGTACTTGGGTTACTTCCCATTCTGTGCCAAAAGCGGCTTTACTGTTAGGTAAATCTTTGGCCAATGCCAAAAGTAAATTACGCGTTTTTGTAAGGCTCTCTTCATCCCAATCGGGAATTTCCAACTTGCCCGTACTTGCTTGTTTGACAACAATTGACTCTTGTATTCCTGTTACTATTTTATTGTCTTCAGAACTATTCGGATCTGCCAAAGTTCTGACGGTTATGTGAATAAAGTGAGTACCCACATTTTCCTTTGTCAAGGTATAATTGCCCGGTTCATAAAAAACCCGGATATAGGAATCTTCATTAATAACCATCATCGATATAAAACGCCCTTTGGTCTGGGGTAAGGTAATGCTAAGGGGTGAGCTGAGATCAAAAATCCCATAAGAATACCTCGTATCACGATTGGTACGGATTATATATTGATGATTAACATCTGCAGGGCCGCTGTTGTGGCATAATTTACCAAAGCACCCATCATTTGTTCTGATTTTGAAATAGTTATCAGTTTCGGCGCGGACAAAATTATCGACTGTTACTTTTTGTTTTCCATTGGGCAGGGTAATTGGATCAAACAGCTTTTCGGTGTTCTTTTTGGGTGGTTTGCTAAAGGTGTTAATTGTGGGACTCAATTTTTCAATTGTTTTACTTTTATTAGTATTCTGGCTGTAAGCACTAGTGAATAATATTATGCACGATGATAAAAGGATAGATGTTAAGATTTTCATGCTATTTAACTGTTTAATTGATTAAATATCTGTATGCAAATGATTAAAAATTATTATTTAAATAATCTGTTAACTACTCTTTTAAGGGAAATGATTTGCCTTCAAAGACAGTTTCTAACACTTTAATGTCTTTCATTTTCATAGGGTCTATCTTTAAAGGGTTTTCAGAAAGTATTACGAAATCCGCTTTTTTACCCACTTTTATGGATCCCGTAATTTTATCCAATTGCATTAAATTAGCCGCATCAATCGTGATACCTTTCAATGCATCATAAGTCGATACTCTTTCTTGCGATGCCATCAAAGTACCATCGGCCGTTACACGATTAGTTGCTATCCAAGCTAGCAGCAATGGCTGAATAGGAGCCATCGTGAAATCGGAATGCAGGGCAAACTTCACTTTATTTTTAACCAATGAGCCCAAACGAACCATTTCTGAGCCTCTTTCTTTACCAAGAACAGTATTGGCTACATATTTATCACCCATAGAATAGAGATAGTAGGGATTAGCAGACACCACCGCTCCTAATTTTGCAATACGAGCAGACTGCTCAGGTTTAGATTCTCCAAAATGCTCTATGGTGAGTCTTTGTTTTAATTGTGGTAATTCTTTTTGTAATTTTTCTAGTTCATCCAAGATGGTTTCTAATCCCATGCTGCCATTGCAGTGAATATGGATAGGATAACCTTTGTTCCACCAAAATTTCATGGCTTCATTTAAATTTTCAGGGGTCATAATCCATTTACCGCTATGCCCGTCCAAATATCCTGGAGGTAAAACTTGAAAATTCTGACCAAAAAATGCACCATCAGCATAAAGTTTTACGGCATGATCTATTATAATATGTGGCGAAGTTTTTTTGCCAAACTCTTTTACATCGGAAAACGTTTTTTCAAAATCACCGCCATTTACCAGGTTCAATGTATTTACATCGGGGGTAAATTGCATACGGAAAGGTGTTTTATCGTTTTCCAGATTATTCTTCATGTATTTAAAATCGCCCCAAAGTTCTCCCGATGAACCTGTACCCATATCGCCAATAGTAGTTAGTCCGCCCATATGTACAAGGTCACGAAGTTTTAACATATTGGTCTTCATAACTTCATCATTTCTAATGGTCGGTGCCCATTTTGGAACAACGACATTGAAAAATCCTGCTTCTACAAATTTTCCGGCGGCATAATCAACTTGGCTGTTTCCTTTGATTTCTTTCTCGGTAATATTTAAATACTTCAGCCCCGCAGTGTTCAACCACATTACATGTGCAGAATATTGCCAAATCATAATTGGTCGTGTAGCAGAAATTCCATCCAATTCTTTACGTGAAATGTCTCCATGAAAAGGCTCCATAAAACCCCAAACCACAAGAGGTTCTTTAGGCTCTTTTAACTCAGCTTCATATTCTTTTACTTTGGCTATGAATGCTTCATGTCCTCTCACGGCCTTGACAGTTCCCCAAGGAAAAACCCAATCAAAAGGTGCAGCAAATTTGGTGTTCAAAATCATAGCACCAAGATTGGGATGCAAGTGTGGGTCTATCAGACCCGGCATCATTGTTTTTCCTTCTAAATCGACCATATTATGTCCTTCACCGGCTTTCTTCATTGCTTCATCTTTACTTCCTGTGAAAGTAATTTTTCCGTCTTTTACCACTACTGCTTCGATGTAAGTAGCGTTTTCGCCTTCCATGGTAAGTATATCTCCGTTGTAATATACTGTACTGATAGATGAGGGTTTGACAGTATTATCAGTTTTTTTTACTTCTTCTCTGCAAGAAACCATAACAATGGAAAAAGCAAGCAATAAAATCAAGTTTTTCATGTATTTTTTAAATTAGGTTGCTTAATTTTTATAACTGGAAATTTTGGTATTATATATCTGTTCGATAAAAGTGAATAAATTGAAAATCAGATAGATTTACTGATATTTTTATAGGTTAATATCAAAATTGATTCTAATTATGTTTAAAAGTAAGAATTTATACTATATATAAA